>JAQVZQ010000153.1 GCA_028708095.1 Dysgonamonadaceae bacterium | reverse complement strand
TTCTTTATTCTCCTCTTTGAATTCTTGTTCCTTGAATTGAACAAATTTCCCGTTTTTATCTATCGTGAATAATTTCATATTGTACTGTTGTCTTTTTTAGCCTTGCCCATAACGGATGGGTATATGAAACGTTTGGCATTTCGAAGCGATTTCCTGTCAAACCGTTGCAAAGTTTATTAGATGTACCGCCTTTAAAATCAGCACTATCCGCCAAATGTTTTATATACCGTGTTGTATGCTGGGCTTTATTCATTATCAGTTAATTATCAATCTTTTGTAGTCATTAATCCGCTCAATCGAAGCACTGCTGTTTCCGAAAAAATTAGTTTTTAGGGTCGGCAAAAAAGCGTTGGCAGACAGACAAGCTCTATTGCAATTTTTGGTCGAGGGTTGGCTTGTGCGAATTGCAAATGTGCTTGGCTGTGTGGGCAGGTTCTTAAATATTGATAAATCCATAATCTTCATGTATTAGAACCGCTCTATCCAGAAACGAATTAAATTCTTCGCAAGCATTTTCAGGTAAAAGAGCACATGAATAACATGCTGCTAAATTTAAACCGGCAACGCCTTGACCATCTGAATCAAAACAAATCGGGTCAGAAGAACAATCATTTGCTCTGTTAAATGCTGATTTTAGAATTCTAAAAAAGTCTTTATTGTTAGCTTGACTTACTAAACCTCCATAACTACCTTCTGCACCAGCAACTGTATAAATCAAAATACCTTGCATGTTTTCATTGTCAATAAAAAGCCTTTCATTTAATGAAGTTGTTGCATATCCACAAAGAAATTCCAACTCTTTCATAATCAAATGCGACAAAGTATGAATTAATAAAAATTTAGCTAAATGTGGTTTGTCTACAAAATTTTTCATGCCAAATTCTCTGTGTGCATTGTTGTCCCAAAGTTTGTTTATTCTTTCTTTGAATTCCGTATTTTGAAATGATTTCTTTAGCCAATCTGTGATTTTTTTGTCTGAGATTGACAAGAAAATACCTTCTCCAAAATTCTCGACAGCGGGCAAATATTTTGTTTGATTTCCAAAAGAAGATGTGAACTTTGCTTCAACAGGAGCATTTTCTAAATTCTCCCCACTCAGAAAAATATCTTTATCTAAGGGTTCTTGTCTTGTGAAGCCAGTTTGAACTGTAGTTACTTTTAATCTTTTTATTGCAGTTAATCTATCAATACCAAATGAATCTATATTGTCCGTTTTTTGAGGTTCAAGCAATAAGTTGTCATCATTTGGCTGCTCATTATCAATAATGAAATTATACTCCCTTAAACGATATTCGTTTTCAGGCTCATAAGTTCCATGAATCTCATTTTTGATATGTGATTCGATTTTTTCTTTTGCATACTTCTTTCTTAGGGCTTTATACATAAAATCAACATCCTCACCTTCTTCAACCCAATCGTTAATTGCCTGTTGGTCATCTAAGTCAATATCTCTTTTAGTTGGCAAATAAATACTATTCACTATAATCGGATAGTAAACACTGTTACTGGTTCTGATAACTGGTTTTCTGTAAGAATCTTTGTTGAAATCCTTAAGACGTAAACCGAACAAACCCGATATGTTATTTTTTGTTCCACAATTCTTGCATTTTATTTGAATCCCTGTCAAGTCGGAAAACTTTGTGAATTGTAAATAACGCAAATCCTGATTATCGCAACATAAGTTATCAAAATCAAGCACAACTTGACCAGCTTCAGAATCTTCTTCTTTTTTCTCTATAACTGCTTTATTCCATCTTTCCCAAGGAACATCAGTAATTGCCCCACTAGGTGAAGTCATAATAAACCTAACTTGTTCAAGCTCAAAATAGAATTTCTTTTTATTGCTCTGTTTGGCTTCATCAAAACAGTGATAGCATTTTGGTGGAACAAAATCTGATTTATCAGGTGTGATATGGTATTTGTCCATAGTCTGTTGCCACTTTTTCCACCAATCATTTAAAGAATGAAATCTGTTGCAATTATTACAATAAAACCATTTAGGAAAATACTCTGCTCCAATTACTAAATTTGTATCAGATGGTTTGTTTTTTACTTTATAGTTTGCTGTATTCGTAGGTATTGCGATAAATTCTTTAAGGTTAGGAAAACCTTTTTCGTGCTGTAATCGCTTTAACAATCGATTATCTGTAAGTTTGAAGTCGTCAATTTTTGAAGGGTCTTCAATTAAGGATTGGAAATATGGCCATTTGTCGAATTCTTCAACTTTTAAAGCACCATATGGACTTTCAATGATTGAGCCAACGCCACCATAAGCACTTATTATCTTTCGAGTTTGAGTTTCTATGTATTTATGTTCTGCCATATTAAAAAGTCTCTTTTATTTGTAACCAAGTACTTGTATCAATTTCACGCATAGATTGCATTATCTCCCAATTACCACCACCCGAAGAGGGACGTTGTAACAATTCTTCATATTTAATTTCCGAATTGTTTTTAATGCGTTCAATCCAATCCCAAGAAAGTTCATCAATGGCTCTTTCAAAAACGTTCAATTCATGACCAGTAGAACTAAACCTCTGTTTTATATAAGTTTTTAGACCATCAGTCATTTCCTTTTCAAAGTACTTTGCATTAATATTTTGAGCCATGCCAGGCACCTTATTTCTTACATAAGTAACAATAATTGAAGCAATCATTTTCTCAATCGTATTTTCCGTAAAAGGTGTAACACTCAGCGGTTCTACGGATTTATAGAAAGCTTGATGAAAACCTTTAAAATGTTCAAAATATGATTTTTCTCTTGCTCGATTGGGGTCAAAATGTGTTACTACCAAACCTTGAGTACTTCTTCCAACACGACTTGAGGCTTGAATGTATTCGGCAATATTTTTCGGTATGCCATTTATTAGCATGATATTCAAACGACCGATGTCAATTCCTACAGAAATCATATTTGTAGCTAATACCAAATCAACAACATCTTGCAAGTAATTTCCACCTTTTTCATATTGTTCAATCTTTTCTTGCGAAAACTCGTTTTCAAGTTCTTTTAATGTTGCTTTTATTTTGGCACTTTCAATTCTACTTGTTAACTCTTTTGTCCTGCTTGATAAACCACGATAGTTAAAATTGTAGTTATGAATATGAGAACCATTGAGAGGTGAAAGTACCGTTGACAAAAGATTCTGTAAAGCTGAAACTTTAGGTGAAATATCATCAACTATCTTATTGAAAGTTCTGCCAACATCCTTCAAGCTATTGTAATATGAAACTATTGTCCAATAGTTATTAATGTTCACTTTTTGTTTTTGTTCAAATTCTCTCAATGCTATTAACCTTGCGACAAGTAAATGAGCTAAAATATGTAATTGGGTATCAACAGACGTTTTTCCTGTTGGCATTATTCCTAAATATCGGCGCTTACTTTCCTTTGTACTTTCTCTTGCAAAATAACTGTCATTATAAGTTAAACCAGTTGGCGGAAACACATTTACAGTTCGATTACCATAAAGGCTTTCTATTTGTTTTCCAGTATTTCTGGTAGTTGCAGTTGATGCAATTATTTTAGGTTTTTGGTTTCCTTTTGTTGAAAGAAGTTCAATCATACTTTCATACAAACCTGTAATAGAACCTAAAGGACCACTCAGTAAGTGAAGCTCATCCTGAATTATTAAATCTGGCGGCAAACCTGCTTCATCAAGGCTGTTGAAAAATCGATGAGCGTTTTCTCGCCATGCTAACATTGCAAATTTGTCAACTGTACCAAATAGCAAAGTTGGTGGTTCTTGATAAAGCAATTCATCAACAACTTGAACAGGTATTTCAGAATGAAAACTACAATACTTATTAACACAAAAGAGTTTGAATTCTTGGTTTGGTCTGTGCTTAAAACCATGCACCCATATTTCTTTACCGCTTGGGGTTTTGCTTTTAGTAATTAGTTTTGTGCCACACCATGGACAACTGCTAATTTGAAATACATTTTTCTCATCAGGTCTGCCATTTAATTCGTTGCCTCTGTGTCTTTTCTTACATTCATCATCAATAATTTTTATTTTAACCGCTACATCTTTTAAGTCATTCGGAGTTGAAGCCTGACCAACCCATAATCCAATTGAAAATGACTTATCGCCCAAATTTGGTGACACCTTGTGTTTTCGCATGAATTCCAAAGCTGATATCAAACGAGATGCTCTCTCAAATTGTTGTGCAGTTAACAATCGGAGTGTATAACGCATTATTACAGAAGTGCCATCATAGTTTTCCAAATTCAAAATCCGTCGATTTATCATTGTAAATGCAGCAACAGCCAGATAAGCTTCTGTTTTTCCGCCACCAGTTGGAAACCAAATAAGGTCAACTATATCATTTCTTTCGCTTGAATCAGGTTTAATAATTCCTTCAATGCTTAATAAGAGAAAGGCTAATTGAAACGGCCTATAGGCTGGAATAAATTTAATTTTTCCTTCTGATTTTCTTTGTTCAGCATTGTAATTCTCAAAAAAAGAAAGACTATCAAGATTTTCAGTTTTAGCATCAGATAGTTCTTTTTCTTCCCGACCGAAATCTTTATCGTTTGAAACAATCATCTGAATAAGCATTGCTGTATTTGCCAATTGAAATACACTGAAAGTATCATCATCGTTTAAAAGGGCAATGTTTTTGTAAAGCCGTTCAAGATTTGTTTTTTGCCTGTCAACAATTTTCCGACCTATTTCTTTGTCTTTACTATCGCTTGATGAATTGCGTTCAATTTGCTTGTTAACCCAATTATTGTAATCATTAACAAAGTAGTTGAGATTTTCAATTACTGTTTCTTTCTTCAAACCCCATACAGACATATTTCTAATGTCTAAAACTTCTTTCAATTTGGGACTGTCAGATTCAAAACTATTAATTGTGTCTTTTATGTTTTGTTCAGGTAAATAAGTAGTCTCCGCAATAATTGGATTAGTTTCATCCCAAACGGCTGAACAATTATGTCCAACTGCATACTTTTTAACATTACGATACAAGAAATCCAACTCAATTGCTTCTAAATCGGCATACTCGCTTTTCATGTCAAATGTGCTCAATAGCCCTTCGTTAAAAGCTGACAAGTTCTCAGAATGGATTTTTATTTTCGCTTGAAATAAGCACTTGGCATTAAGAACTTCATTTTTATTGCTAAATCTGTTTGCAGCTTGTTTCTCCGAAGCATTTACAAGTTGAACTTTTACATATTTGTAATGGTCTTTTTCAATAACTTTAACATTATACGCTGCTTTAGGATGTTTGCTTACTGATTCAAATTCAATTGGAACGGACTGTTTTGTTGAAATTACAGGAACAGAAATTTCTTTTATTATTTCAGTGCGTTGCCATGCCCTTCCGATTAATTTTTCAAGAAATGTAATGTAATATTTTGCAGAACTATCTTTTAAATTTCCAGATTTTCTAAACTCATCAAAAGCAACGTATTCCTCGCTTCGTTTATTCTTTCCTCCTTTATACCCCTTTAATGCACGTTCCAGATACATATATTCCCCATCATATTTAAGTACATCTTTGAATGGTAATTGATAAGGTATCTGTTCTTCAAAAAAAGAATCATATCCAGCTTTATTGATTTTGATTTTTACTTCTTTTGGTGAAGTTACCTGATGATATACTCCGAATGAAAAAGTACATCGAAGTTCATTAATATTTTTTGGTATACAGACAGAAATGCCAATGTTGGTTGGAAAAAAACTATTATGGTTAAGTTTATCTTCGTCAATTTCTTTTGATTTTATAGGTTTTTCTTGATTTTCTTCTTTTTCGATTGTCAAGTTTTCCTCATCTTCATTATCTTCTGAAACATTTCGCATATTGGCGGAATCGACTTCATCTTCATTCTTGCAGATTGATTTATCAGGAAAAACAATTCCTGTAAAATAACGAATCAGAGGATAGTCAGATAAAATTTCCTCACTATCAGGTAATCCCCAAGTATCAGAACCAGGGCCATGCAAGCCTTTTTGAATTCGGTTTTGAAAAACCTGTCTTATTTGTTCATCCATATTATTCAGTTTCTTCTTCCTCGGTTTTAATTTTAGTTTTAATAGTCAGCAAAGGCAATGATTTATCGACAAATGTATGGACTTCTGAATCTGTAAACGTTTGGAGTATCTTACCTTTAATTTTCTTATTTGATAGAACATAATCCATCACTTCATCACTTAAGTTTCGACCAAGTGATAACATGATTCCTCTGTAAAGTCTGCGAGCTTCAATAACCTGCTTAAAATTACTGTTTAAGATAGAGCAATTTATCAGCTGTTTAATTGATAATAAACTGTTTTCAGAACTTGGAAATTTATCCCGTTCTTTGTAAAGCCAATTGTTTATAGTTAATGTTGATTTAACCTTTAACCCGAACTTATTGAGTTCTAATAACAAATCTTCTTCGTTGTAATTTTGATTTGTTAGTTGCTTGTTTTGAAAATATTGTTTCAGACAATCCTTCCATAGGTTTGCCAATCTGTCAATTTCAATAAATCTGCTGGCCGAATCTTCGGCTAATGCAATTTCATAAAGTCGTTCTTTTGTATAATTGGTGTAAATCCGAACTTTATCGCCAATCATAAGATTAAAGATTTTTTCCTTTCTGTTTTCCAAATGAAGAAGTACCGATTTACTTCCATCAAATATTAATTCATCACTATTTTCCTCAAAAGTTAGTGCATAATTAACATTTTCTTGACTTTCATAATCATATTGCTTTCTTTCTCTTTCAGCTCTTTCCGCTAAGTTTTCAATTAAATCGGAAATATTCTCAGGTCTTTCTTCATAATTAAAATCTAAACCCGTGAGCTTTTTTCGATTTGTTGAACAATACTCTTTACTGTAAATATTAGACCAGCGATTTTTTATTTCCTGTAATGCTGTAATTTCTTCTTTATAGCTCAAAAAGCTGTATGAGTGGGGAAAACTTGACAATTGTTCTATCAAATCATGTGGAAAAAATTCATATCCGAATATACTAAGCAAAAGTACCTTCTTTTCTTTTTGAAAATCGGGTTGCTTCTTTATAAACTGACTTAAAGACATTATTTTCAAAAATTGATGTTGAAAGTCCTTTTGCCAAATATCCAAATTTCTTTTAGGAACTATTAATATTTCGAAATTTTGCTGTTTCTTAATGAAATTAAGTTTTGTATTTGCAAATGATGAAAATACTTTATCAATCAAGTTCTCAGTTTCACTAAGTTGCTCAAAATAGTTTTCATTTTGTCCAATTAAAACATCCTTAATTGCATTTTCTGTTTCTTTACGCATTAAGTCTTGTACCCAGTCTTGATAGTTTATCAACCTGCTATTTTCTTTTGGCAAAACCAGATTAAAAAGAAGTTTCTTAAACCTAATTAAATCAGAAAGCTTTGTGAAATATTTTTGCTCAAAGTCCTTGATATATTTATAATAATCTTCGATTGCATTGATAAAATCATCATCTTCAATTTGCTCTGATTTTAATTTTGCAATTGGTTCTTCCTTTAAAAACGAAATTTCAGGTTGAGTCCAATTCCATTTAATAAAGGTTTCAGTATTGTCTAGAAACACTTCATTTCCAACTATTATAGTTTTTTTTATTTCCTCGTTATAAATGTCATTTGCAAGAGCTTCTAAATAGTCTGAATTATATTTGTTTCTTCCTATTAAAATTAAAGAATCAACTTCGTACTTGTCTTTTACAAAATCCTGAAAAACATAGTAATTGGGAACGATATAAATCATTGGGTCTATGGGCAAAGTACAGTCATATTTGTCGCCATTTTTGTTAATACGTTGCATTGGAATGCATTTCAATAAATCAAAATTAGTCGTTTTTTGTTCTTTCAATTCTGTTTGAAAATCGTTCCAGTCAAGAATTATAGCAGTTTTGTATTTAAAAATTGTCGGAAAATTCTCAATGCCAAATATTCCTTTAAATAGTTTTTTATAATCATCCAATCGAACCTTTACTCGCCGATTAGAAACATGTCCTGTTACAATATCGTATTTTTGGATTTGTTGCTCTGTACATTCCGCAATTGAGGTCACTCCGCTAATTGTGAATTCTAAGTTATACTTTCCGTTGTTAAATCCAGTGATTTTATATCTTCTGCCAGCCTTTTGAAGAACATCCCCGATTTTATATACAATGTCTGAATCACAATAGTTTTTGAAGAATAATGATATGGCGGTTGAAATAATGATAGGAACATAAAAGTTAGACTTCTCCGTTTTTTGGATAGTTTTTATATGTAAATTCTGATTCTCATTTAAAGCTTTGTCAATCAGATAAAAATTTACTTTATCAAATTGTTCGAAATTTATGGTTCCTAGGCTATTATATTCTTTTTTCAGATAATTCTCTATCTGCTGTAATAGTTGATTGTAATATGTAGTAAGATTATTCATATGCACCAACTTGAGGGGTGGAAGATTGCACTCTTTTGCAAATTTCGGTTTGTGGGTTGGCTTGCGCTATTTGCAAATGTGTGCAATGTGCGTGGGTTTCCCCAAACTGTCCCGAAGGGCAGAAGCGGGCGGGCAAAAACTAATTTTTTCTTGCACCAACCTTCAATCAATGAGCCAATATTATCATTCCGTTTTTCCAATTTTATAATCAGGTTATTTCTGTGTAACTCGGTCTCTTAGCCTTGCATACAACGTTTACGTGTATGGTGTCGTTTGGCAATTCGAAGCACTTTCCTGTCAAGTTACAAGTGCCTTTTATACGAGCTGAAACGCTTGATAAACCACTGACTGCCAAATGTTTTATACACGTTGTTAT
>JAQVZQ010000004.1 GCA_028708095.1 Dysgonamonadaceae bacterium | reverse complement strand
AAAGCAAGATTCGAGTCAAAATAAGCAAGGTTCAGACAGCATCAAGGAATTCAAGATTATCATGCGAATCAAGGTTCAGACAAAAGAAAGTTCCGACAATCAAAAAGAAAATAATCAAATATAACATGACCACCCAACCCGAACACATCTTAGAAACCCAACTAATAACCCAATTAGTAACCATTGGCTACACCCAAGTACGAATACCCGATGAGGAGGCGCTATTGAGCAACTTGAAGCGTCAATTGGAAAAGCACAACAACATCACCTTTAGCCACAAAGAGTTTGAACAGGTGTTGAACATATTGAACAAGGGCAGTGTGTTTGAAAAAGCAAAGACGTTGCGCGAGAAGCAACACTTGGTGAGGGAGAATGGCGATAATCTCTATTTCGAGTTTTTGAACACACAACATTGGTGTCGCAACCAATATCAGGTTACCAACCAAGTAGCCATGGAGGGGAGTTACAAAAACAGATATGATGTAACACTGCTTATCAACGGATTACCACTGGTGCAAATAGAGCTAAAGCGTCGTGGATTGGAGATGAAAGAGGCTTTTAATCAAATCAATCGCTATCAGCGACACTCTTTTGGGGCGGGGTCTGCACTGTTTCAGTATGTGCAGATATTTGTGATAAGCAATGGGGTGAACACGAAGTACTATGCCAACAATAGGTACCAATCGTTTAAGCAGACTTTCTATTGGACTGACAAGGAAAACAATCGTGTATCGAACATATTGAACGGTTTTACTGCTGCTTTCTTAGAGCCTT
Source organism: Dysgonamonadaceae bacterium (assembly GCA_028708095.1). GTDB lineage: Bacteria > Bacteroidota > Bacteroidia > Bacteroidales > Dysgonomonadaceae > UBA2632. The sequence continues at coordinate 34,357 of JAQVZQ010000004.1, read as the reverse complement.
GCCACATCTCTAAAATGATATGTAAGTACATTGTGCTGAACGAAACGGAGAAGATATTGATGGTGTTGCGTCCCTATCAATACTATGCGGTGGAGAGCATTATAGACAAGGTAATGAATAGCACGCACAATGGGTATATTTGGCACACAACGGGATCGGGCAAGACGTTGACATCGTTCAAGGCGAGTCAAATCATTATGCAAATGCCTCAAGTGGACAAGGTGGTGTTTGTGGTGGATAGAAAGGACTTGGATTATCAGACGACCAAAGAGTTCAATAGCTTCTCCAAAGGAAGCGTGGATGGCACTGACAACACAAGGGCATTGGTCAACCAATTTGCCGACGACACCCAATTGATTGTCACTACCATTCAGAAACTGAACACTGCCATAAAAAACAAAAACTACCTTGCAAGGATGGAGAAGATGCGTGACAAGCGCATTGTTTTCATCTTCGATGAGTGTCACCGCAGTCAGTTTGGCGAAACGCACAATAGGATAAAAGATTTTTTCAACAATCACCAACTGTTTGGCTTTACAGGCACCCCCATATTTGCAGACAATGCCGTGAAGAATGAATTGGGCAAACGCACTACCAAGGAGCTGTTTGGCGATTGCTTGCACAAATATGTGATAACGGATGCTATCAACGACCAGAATGTATTGAAATTTGCGGTGGAATATGTGGGACGGTATCGCCGTAAAGAATCATCTACCGAAATAGACATTGAAGTAGAAGACATAGACACCCGCGAATTGATGGAGTCGCCCCAAAGATTGGAAAAGATTGTTGATTACATCATTGCTCATCACGATCGAAAGACACACAACAGAGATTTCACTGCTATGTTTTGTGTGGGAAGCACCGATTTGTTGGTAAACTATTACGATATATTTAAACGAAAGAAAGAGGCTGGCGAACACAACTTGCGCATTGCTACTATATTTAGCTATGTTGCCAATGAAGACGATGCTGATGCCAATGGGTTTATACCAGAAGAGGTATCTGTGGTGGAAGATACACCTGCTCTTTATGGCATGACTATGCACAAACGCGACAAATTGGAAAGCTATATTGGAGATTACAATGCGTTATTTGGTTCGAACTTTACTACCCGCGATAGTCAATCTTTTTACAACTACTACAACGATATTTCGAAACAGGTAAAGGCTCGTAAGATAGATATTCTGTTGGTGGTGAATATGTTTTTAACGGGGTTTGACAGCAAGTCACTGAACACCATGTATGTGGATAAGAATTTGCGCTATCATGGATTGATACAGGCTTACTCTCGCACCAATAGAATATTGAATGAGCAGAAGAGTCAGGGCAATATTGTTGTGTTTCGCAACTTGAAGAAGTCTACCGATGAGGCAATCACGCTCTTTAGCAACAAAGAGGCGATTGATGTAATCATTATGCAGCCTTACGAAGATTATCAGAAGAAATTTAATGAAGCATTTGAGAGATTGCTGGCTATTGCTCCTACAGTAGATAGTGTAAGTGCTTTGATAGGCGAAGAGGAGAAGTTGGAGTTTATTAAAGCATTTCGCGAATTGATGCGACTAAAAAATACGATGACATCGTTTGCCGATTTCAAATGGGACGATTTGGAGATGAACGAGCAACTATTCAATGACTATAGGAGCAAATACCTTGATTTGTGGCAAGAGGTAAAAAAAGACCCAAAGGAGAAGGTGTCTATCTTGGATGATGTTGACTTTGAGTTGGAGTTGATTCATCGCGACGAAATAAATGTTACCTACATTTTGAAACTCTTGGCTGAACTGAAAGGTGCGACAGCATCGGAAAAAGAAGCTAAGCGCAAAGAGGTGGTGGACTTGTTGACAGGCGAAGTGAATATGCGTAGCAAGAAGGAGTTGATTGAGAAGTTTATTGCTGAAAACTTGCCCGCTATACACGATACGGATGATATACCCGAAGAGTTTGAGAAGTATTGGACACGAGAGCAAGAGATGGCTTTTAAGCAGTTTGTGGAAGAAGAGAACCTTGTGTATGAAAAGACTGAGAAGTTAATTGAGAACTACCTGTATGCAGAGCGTGAGCCATTGCGTGACGACTTGCTTGACCTTATTGATGGCGAACAACCATCGGTGTTGCAACGTAAAACTATTGGTGACAGATTGCTTAGCAAAGTGATTGATTTTGTGGAGACGTTTGTGAATGGGATGGCGGGGTGATTGATTAATTAACAGTTAACAGCTGACAGTTGATAATTTTGGTAACACAATTTCTATTTGGTATGATGGGAGTGGTGATGGCTGAAGGGTCGTTGTCCTCGATTGAATGGATAAACTGTTATTAGCCCAATTACCAGCTTTTTTTTTGATATAAGTGCAGTGACACTTTTTTTTATAAGTTTGCATGGACAACAATATGTTAAAGTTTGAATTTAATTTTTATAATAACCACAACAGCTATATCTTTGTATAGTAATTACTAAACTTTTCAATGTCTAAGTTTGTTTTAAAAGAGATAGAAGCGATAAAGGGGAGTAAATATGATTTCTATAAATTAGAGATTGATGGGGTTTGCTCCCTTGATGATTTCGAAAATGATGTTTGTTTAAATAAACAGTATTACTCTGAATTTAAGACGCTTATTTCATATGCGCAATATTTTGCAGACGGAGGAAGGCTTCCGAATAATAAACTAAACTCTATACAATTAAACATTAAAGACGTAATTTCTTTTGAATTTAAGAGTAAACATTTAAGAATTTATTTTTTTGCACTAATAGTAATCCAGACAAGATTGTAGCATTATGTGGCTACAAAAACAGACAAAAATCAGACATCACGCGTCTTCAAAGCATAGTCAAAAGATATTTAAAAGATTAAATAATCATGGATAGAAAACAACTTTTAAACAGTAAAGAGTACTGGCTCTCTAAAATTCAACTTGATCTATATAATGAGGTATTCAACTATTTAGAAAACAACAATATGAATAGATCTGAATTAGCTAAAAAGCTTGGAGTAACCAAAGGCTATATAAGTCAAATTCTTAATGGTAATTCTGATCATAGAATTTCTAAAATGATTGAATTGTCTTTAGCGATAGGTGTTGTTCCAGAAATTAGATTTAAAAACCTGAAAGAGTTTTTAAAAATAGATGAAAAATGTGAGGACAGGAATGAGCAAGATTTAATGGATTCTTTGCAAAAAATTCACGAGAGTGGATATATGTCTTACAAAATAGCGAGTCCCTCGGAAAAAGATTCTAATTTAAAAGAGGTGGAGGATTATCTCATTTCCGAAGATTCACAAAATATAAGTGCATAATATGATTGCTGTAGAATCAAAATTAAAGCTACTCTCATCTAATATAATTGAAAGCAATATATCTTTCAATCCGAGTGAACTTTCTCAACGAGAATCTATCAGCAAAATGAAAAGTTTTCCTGTTGATATCGATTTTGATGTCAAGACGAATGATGAAGGAGATATATTTGTTTTTTCTAATGTGGAAATAAATAAAGATGATGCAGACTGTGGTTATAGTATATTTGTTGCAGGAATAACCTCATTTGCTTTTGCTAAAGAAACAGATGAAGATGAAAGAAAATCTCTCATTGGATCAGCTGTAAATATTTCGATTACAAATCTGAGAAATTATATTAGCAATGCAACATCATATTATCCATTAGGTTCTTTTAGCTTCCATTCTATTGATATGAATGCTTTGTTTGAAGCAAAATTTAAACAAAAAAACAAAAGCAAATAAATTTTATAAGGTCAACACAGAAGCTTTGCGCCCCAATTAATAAAAAAGACAACCAGCCGCTATTGAACCAGTTGTTTAAAAAACACTACGAATAAATATATTAATATACAAAAACAAAAAAGGCAACGAGTTTCTCAACTTGTTGCCTCTTTCTTGTTTAATTAATCAATAATTAAAAATCACAAATATGTGTGTAACGCAAAACAAATATAACAATTTTATTTTATAATAAACACATTAGTGATGCAATTAAATATCAGTGCCAGAGAAATGCGTGGTTTTTTGAATAACCACACAAGCAATAAAAAAAGACAACCAGCCGATTTGACCAGTTGTCTTTAAAAAAAATTATGAGAAAGGTTTAATAAGTATTTAGAATTGAAGTGCTACAAATATATAGTAAATAAATTAATATACAAACATAAAAACAAAAAAAAGACAACGAGTTTCACAACTTGTTGTCTCACTATTTATCAATTTAAAATTTTATTTATTATGAAAAATAATATTAGGACAAATATAGTAAGTTTATTTTAATAAACACATTAATAAGACAATTAAATATCTGTGACAGAGAGATGCTCAAATTTGAAAATCAGTGAGAGATTATCCGGTTAATAGTTAAGGTGCATTTCAAAACTATTTTTCAAAAAAAATTAGATGTTTCATCAATCTTCTACATGTGTTGTTTCATTCTGTATTATTTCACTATCTTTATTGCCATTAATTATTATTGCGGATATGAAAAAAACAATCACTGTGTTCTGCATGATCATGTTTCTTGTTGCCTTTGGTTATACGCAAACAGAAGTAGCTACGATAGAAGCATCGGTAGAATTGGAATGTGATACCAATCTGGAAAATATTTTTAAAGTACTTGTTTTTAAAAATAAATATGAAACTGTTGAATATATTCATAAGTTTAGAGGGCGTTTTTTATTAAAATACAGTCTTTATCAAAACGATTCATTTTTAAATAGATCTTTTAAATTAATCAGAGGTTTTTCCTATTATGAACTACTACCCGACTCAATGCCCATTGAAGTACCTGATAGGGTAGAGCACATATCAAAGGAGGATATAAACAAATATCTTGAACAGCTAAATTATACACCCGATGAAGCATTGAAAGATTATAAAGATTTCATACAGCTCATTAAACTTGAAAAAGAAGTTTATATGAATTGCATAGATAGTGAGCTGGCAAAAGGTGAAGCGTCGGAATATGCAAAAGACAAAATATATAATTACGATTTTAAACCTCCAGGAAGTCCACTTCTTCCTTTTCAGACAGAAATTATAACAAAACTGAATTACTTGAAAATTTTCAAAGATTTTATTCTTACAAAAGAAGAGGAGGTTCTACCTAAATTATATTGAGCATTAGCAGTAAAACCATAGTATTTAATTTATTTTCACACGTTCATTAGCAGTTTTCATACTCTTATTTCTATCTTTGCTACATAATATCAAGAAATTATTAATTGATTCGAAAAAAATAATCAAATGAAAAAAGTATTTCAAATAAGTTTGGTGTTGTTTAGCCTTGTTTTTATTGGCATATCGTGTAAACCTAAACAAAGTGCTTACAAATCAGTGTATGAAGCCGCAAAAGAAAGAGAAATGCAAACAGCTACTGATGACTCTAACACTGTTGTTAAACCTGCAGGGACATTGTCCCCCGTTGAGGTTTCGGTTAGAAAAGAAAAGGTTACTCCCGTGTACCATAGCGATGCTGCAGGCTTGAAGTCGTTTAACGTGGTTATTGCATCTTTAAGCGTTAAGTTAAATGCAGAATCTTTGAAATCGAGAATGGAAAATGAAGGCTATCCTGTTATTCTTGCACAAAATGAGCAAGGTATGTATCGTGTGATTGTTGCAAGTTATGACGATAGAGACTCAGCCGCTCAAAAAAGGAATGAGATATACGAGAAATATTCAAAGAAAGGGAATACTGATTATTTAAGAAGAACTTATGGTGTTCCTTTTAATGACCTTTGGATTCTTCAAAGAGAATACTAATATTTGGATATACGAATAATTTAATTAAAGTTTGAAACAAGCATTCTCCTTATTATATAATGAGACTGCTTGTTTTTTTTATAATATGAAAATTACTTTTTTAGGTACAGGAACTTCTTACGGAGTGCCTGTAATAGGATGTGAATGCTCTGTTTGCACATCATCTAATCCCAAAGATAAACGTTTTCGTTCGTCAGTCCTTGTGGAAATAAAAAACAAGCGAATTCTTATAGATGTTTCTCCTGACTTCAGACAACAGATGATGCCACTTGATTTTCATAAAATAGATGGCGTTTTGCTTACACACGAACATTACGATCATGTAGGTGGCATTGATGATCTGAGGTCTTTTGGTGAGTTCGGGAAGATTGATATATATGCAGAAAGCAATGTTGTTGATGCTTTAAGGCATCGTATACCTTATTGTTTTACAACTCACAAATATGCAGGAATACCCAACCTAGAGCTTTTGGAAATAGACACCAATCCATTTTATATAGAGGGTGTGAAGATTGTACCTATACGTGTTTTTCATCACCGACTTCCCATATTGGGTTTCAGAATAGATAACTTTGCTTACCTTACTGATGTTAAGACAGTGCCAGAAACAGAGCTGGATAAGTTGAAAGACTTAGATGTTTTGGTTGTTAGTTCACTCCGTATCAATGAACATATCTCTCATCAAAATCTTGAACAAGCAATTGAGTTAATTCATAAAATAAAACCTAAGAAAGCATATCTAACGCATCTCAGTCATCAAATGGGATTGCACGATATAGTAGAGCAGGAGCTTGAAGATTCGATATCAATCGCTTATGATAATATGACTTTGACTATTTAGTCTTTGAAAAAACGACAAATAATGCATTTCGACAAGCTCAATGTAATATCTTAATCTCGTTTTTATAGCAAATAAAGAAAGGAGCAAATAAAGAAAGGAGCATTTACTTATGAAAGCCGGCTTGTCTTCTTCTTTGTTGCAAAGATTCATTTAAACGATTTTGATAAATGGATATAAAGTCAAACCAAGGTTAGTGATATTTAACTAAAAGTCTTGCAACCATTACTGCAATTAATCATCTTATTATTGTGTAGTTGATTAATTTCAAGAAAGTTAGTTTCTGTATTCTTTGACGATTGCACGATGGAGTATATTTAAAAAAATAGATTAAACTATTTGGTTTATACAAAGTCAAACAAAGTGATAAGACAATTCAAATATTAGAACATAAACAAAATAAGGGAGCATAAAGCTATGAAAACAATTAAATTATTACTTTCAGGATTGTTGTTATTGACACCCTTTCTCGGAAATTCTCAGGAATGGGATGATATATATGCAGATCCAAATAAACAATCACCTCAGGTAGTTCAACCTCAGGTAATTCAGAAAAAGAAACCTGAAAAGAAACAAACGATTGTGGTTTTACAAGGCAATACTTCTAATGTTGCCGTAGAAGCAAATGGTCGTAACATTGATGAATATAACCGAAGAGGTGACACTGACAACGCCGAGTTTGATACTGATCAAGGAGTGGTAGATGAATATACAGATTATGAATATACAGATCGTATAATTAAATACCATGATCCAGAGTCAAGCGTGAAAATTACTGGTGTAGACGATGTAACCATATATGTTGGTGACGACTTATACAGTCAATACTACGAAAATAGAGGTTACAATTATAATGTAAACATTGGTTGGGGCTGGGGAGGATTTTATCCTTGGTACGACTCATGGTACTATCCTTATTCATACGGATGGCACTCTCCATGGCGATATGGATACGGTGGATATTATGATCCATTTATGTATGGAGCCTACTATTCTCCTTGGGGATTTTATGGTGGTTGGTATTCACCATTCTATTATAGCAGCTGGTACAGTCCTTGGAGATATGGTGGTTTTTATGGAGGCGGATACTACGGTGGTGGATATGGCTACGGTTATGGTAATGGTTTCTACGATGGATATTACTCTGGATTAAATAACAATAGATCGGGAAGAAGCTCAAGTATTTATAGAGCATCCAATAGTGGAAGATCATCTGGATATGCAAGTACCTCAGGACGTACAAGTGGATCATCCAGAAGTGCAGTTAGTCGTATTGGTGAAAGCGGTAGGTCAACGGATACATATAACAGAACAGCAGGTACTTCATCCAGAAGCTCATCTGTAAATAGAGGCGCTGCAACTTCAACAAACAGAAGTTCTTCTGTAAATAGGGGCACTTCAACAAGAGGCTCAACGGTAAACAGAAGCGGAGCTTCAAGTTCAAGAACACGTATTGTTGATAGTTCAGGAAACTTAATTGATTCCAGATCAGGACGAACAATTAGTAGAGGCAATGCTACAGTAAATAGAAGTGGTGCATCAAGTACTACTAATCGTACAGGTACAACTACAACTACCCCATCAAGGGTATATCAAAGAAGTTCATCTCCTGTTCAAAGTTCGCGTGGCAATGTTATAAATAGAAGTTCTTCGTCGGCTACTCAACGTAGTGGAATATCATCCACTCCATCTCGTAGCAACAACACAGGAACATATCAAGCACCTACACGTTCTGTAAATAGATCAACCTCAACCACACCAACGCGTAGCACATCTACACCGTCTCGCTCTTCGTCTACAGTAAGTAGCCCAAGCAGAAGTTCATCTTCATCTTCGGGTTCATTTGGAGGAGGAAGTAGCAGGTCATCAGGTAGTAGTGGTGGAGGCCGTAGCTCAGGTGGTGGTCGTAGATAATATAGAGTATTAGCAATTTAATAAAAAGAATATATAAACTTTAATTTAGACTGCCTCAAAACTAAACGGTAGTTATTGAGGCAGTTTTTTTAATAACCGATTAATAATATTTGAGCAATGAAAAAAATCACATATATAATTCTTTCATTACTGTTTTTCGTAAGTTATTCTTACGGACAGAGTGAAATAGAGGCTAATCATTTTTCAAGAAACGATTTATATGGAACGGCAAGATCCATATCAATGGGTGGTGCTTTTGGAGCATTGGGAGGTGACTTAACAGGTGTTTCCATTAATCCAGCGGGTATTGCAGTTTATCGTAGTTCTGAAGTGGCAGGTACACTTGTATTTTCAAACGAAAGTTTTAAATCTGGTAACATTACTAATAATACAAACAAATTTAATATGGACAACCTTGGTTTCGTTGGATACTTTCCGACAAGAAACGAAGCTATGCCTGTAATTAATTTTGGCTTTTCATATAATAAAGTGAAATCTTTTGAAAGAAAGATTGGTGCTTATGGTGCTGATCGGAGTACATCGCTAATGGATTATATGGCAGACATTTCAAGTAGAGGCAGTGGTGTTGACCCCATCACATTGGAGTTTGATGATAATGATAAAGATTATGATCCGTTTCAAAGTGGGTCACCTTGGTTGTCAGTTTTAGGATTCAATTCTTATTTAATTGATGATAATCAGGATGCTGATGGCTATTATTATACTCCATTGCATAATGAAAAAGTTGACAACACCTTAAACTTAACTGAAAGAGGTTCCATTAATACTTACGACTTTACTGTAGGTACATCTATCAGCAACATATTAAATATAGGAGCTACGCTATCACTTGCTGATTTGTATTATAACTTAAACTCGCAAAATAGTGAGGATTTTATGGCAGGTAACAGTGCTGGATTCGATTTACGTAACTCGCTTACAACTGAAGGTAATGGGGTAAGTGTGAAGTTAGGACTAATTTATCGACCAGTTAATGAATTTCGTGTAGGTGTTTCGTATCAATCGCCAACTTGGTACTCAATAACAGAAGTCTATTCAGCAGAGATTGAAGATAACGTTACTGATTATGTCACCGATGCTAATTATAAACCTTCTGTGACTTATTCTGGTAATCAAAGAAATGATTACAATTTCAAAACTCCAGATAAATGGACAATGAGTGCAGCGGCTGTTTTAGTAAACAGTATGATTTTGAGTTTAGACTACGAGTTGATGAATTATAAAAACATGAAATTTTCTGAACCTGCAGGTTCTAATTATCCATCCAACTATTTCGCACCAGATAATGAATATATCACCAGTGATTTTAAATTAACTTCTACTGTGCGTGCTGGATTGGAATACAGATTTACACCTCAGTTTTCAGGACGTTTAGGATATGCATGGATGCAAAATCCATATGACGAAGACTTTAAATCAAAACAGGGTGATGCTATGGTAGCAGTTTCAACTACATCTTACAGACTGGAAGGCGATGCCAATTATTTCACTGGAGGTCTTGGTTATAGATTCAATCGTAATTTTTATTTAGATTTAGCTCTTGTATTCAAAACTCAGGAGGATGATTTGTATTCTTATCCAAATGTTTTTAAAGATGAATCAAGAACTGAACTCTTCATCGATGCTGAGCCATACAAACTAACTAATAAATCATTTAGAGGTTTATTGACATTGGGTTATAGGTTCTAAACAAAACATATACTATAATACGAAAAAGGGTTGCTAAATATTTATTTGGCAACCTTTTTCTTTTTCTACTGAGTTGGTTTTATAAGAATAAAAGTACCTGCTCGCTTTAGCGAAATTATTATTTCTTGCATCCTTTTATTAATTTCTTTCTGCTTGCCGCAGCACACCACTTTGGAAATCGGCGCGATCTGGTGCTCCTATCAACCGTTCCCGATGCAAAATCTTGAGACTGTACAGACGCCCTACATGGCGTCTCTTTTCAATAATCTGCAGCATCTATTTTATATCTCCTCGCTAATTAATAAAATAATGAATAATAGCACACAAATAATGCAAATGATCACTGATTTCTTCCACCATAAATGATGCATACAGGATGCCCTGAAGGGGGTTCAACACTTTAAATAGGAGTTAATCTGTATAGCAAATAGCATAGAATTATACCGAAAATCTGAAAGGAGTGATATTATTTACTTACTAAGAACAATCTCAATTACTTCATCTAAAGTGATTGTTTGTTGCTCACCACTGTGCATGTTTTTAAGCGTCACTTTATTTTCCGTCATTTCGTTTGCTCCAATCATAGCCACAAAATGCGCTTTATTGTTGTCAGCATAAGTCATCTGTTTTTTCATCTTTGCATTGTCAGGATATATTTCTGTAGAAATTCCTTTGCTGCGCAATTGTGAAAGAATGGGTAATATATGAGCCTCTTCCTTTTCTCCAAAATTAACAAACATAACATCTACACCAGAAGTCAGGTTTTCGGGAAAGAGTTCGAGTTGATTTAGTACATCATGAATGCGGTCGGCACCAAAAGAGATGCCAACTCCAGATACTTCAGGAAGTCCGAAAACACCCGTCAGATTATCATATCTTCCTCCGCCTGTTATACTTCCTATCTCAACATCAAGTGCCTTGACTTCGATGATTGCTCCAGTGTAATAATTTAAACCGCGAGCAAGTGTTAAGTCAAGTTCTACATCGTTTTTGAGATTGAGTGAACTCAATTTACTTAATATAAACTCAACCTCCTCAGCTCCTTCAACTCCAATTGTTGAGTCAGCTAATTCTATTTTTAATATGTCGATCTTATGGTCTTCACTTCCTTGGAGTAATATAATTGGTTGTAGCTTTTTGATTGCTTGTTCCGATATGTTTTTAGCAATCAGCTCTTCGTTCACCTTTTCAAGACCAATTTTATCCAGTTTATCAATAGCTACCGTTATATCGGTTATTTTATCCGCTTCACCAATGTATTCAGCAATTCCTGAAAGTATCTTTCGATTATTTAATTTGATACTCACACGAATATTCAACTCATCAAAAACTTTATCAATGATTTGAATTAGCTCAATCTCATTGAGTAATGAATCAGACCCTACAATATCAGCATCACATTGAAAGAACTCCCGATATCTTCCTTTTTGTGGTCTGTCGGCACGCCAAACAGGTTGAATTTGATAACGTTTGAATGGAAATGTTATTTCGTTGCGATGCATCACTACATATCGTGCAAAAGGAACCGTAAGGTCATAGCGCAGACCTTTTTCTGAAATTTTGTTTGCTGTTGCAACAGAGTTGTTTTCAGTGATATCATCTTTGGACATGCTCTTTAAAAAATCGCCTGAATTAAGTATCTTGAAAAGCAGTTTGTCTCCTTCATCTCCATATTTTCCCATCAGCGTGCTGAGATTCTCCATTGCGGGGGTTTCTATTTGCTTAAAGCCATAGAGCTTATAAACATTCTTGATGATATCGAATATATAATTACGTTTCGCCATCTCTTCAGGCGAGAAATCTCTTGTTCCTTTTGGGAGTGAAGGTTTATGCATCGTTGTTATGTGTATATGTTAATTTTAGAGTGCAAAGGTAATGAAATTATGCGGAGAATTGAAAAAGAGCAATAGGGATAAATTGTTAGATTCAAAAATATTCAACAAGCTCAGCAATTATTTTTTCTAAGCTCTGCCAAAGTATCTTCAGAAGATTTATGAGTTAAGGTAATGAGGTTGGCTTTTCGGAGTAGACTTTTTGTTTGAATAATCTTTGTGTCGGGGTTAGTATTGCTTGGTTGTTTAATAGGTCAATGCAACAATCAACTTATACAATATATCAAAATTGAATCCAGATTTAAGTTGTTACCAAAAGTCCATTTAGCTTTGTATTAAAGCCTATAAGGGCTGAAATTGTTATAGCAAATAGTATGGAGCTGAGCCAAAACTCTGTAAAGAGTGACATTGTACATCTATCCTTCAGACTTGCTTAAAGAAAAACAGCCTCATTTATTATAATGAAGCTGTCTTTGTTAATACGTTAAATTACCAGGGTATTCAATGTTACAATAAATTACTGGCTAATTCAGAAAGTTCGCTTCGTTCTCCTTTAACTAAGTTTACGTGTCCAAAAATATTCTGACCTTTCATTTTATCAATCATATATGCCAATCCGTTAGACTGAGCATCAAGGTAAGGTGAGTCTATCTGTTGTAAATCTCCTGTGAAAACCATTTTGGTTCCTTCTCCAGCACGAGTGATGATTGTTTTCACTTCGTGAGGAGTCAAGTTTTGTGCTTCGTCAATAATGCAGAATGTTTCATTCAGACTTCTTCCACGTATATAGGCCAAAGGTTCAATTTCTATTTGACCCGACTTCTCCATATCTTCCAAAATCTTTGCATCAGGATTTCCAGTTGACAGTTGCGCTTTTATTACTTTTAAATTATCAAATAATGGCTGCATATAATGCGCAATTTTTTGTTTTTCATCACCAGGTAAAAATCCTAAATCCTTATTTGACAATGAAACTATGGGTCGAGCCAACAAGATTTGTGGGTATTCACCATGTTGTTTTAAAGCTCCTGCCAGAGCAAGCAATGTTTTACCTGTACCAGCTTTTCCTGTAATACCCACCAGTTTAATTTGTGGATCGTTTAAGACTTCAAAAGCAAAAGCTTGTTCCGAATTGCGTGGTTGAATTCCAAAGTTTACACCTTTTACTATTTTCTCTATTTTTTGTGTAAAAGGATTGTTGCGTACCATGACGCTGTTGCGATCGCTTTTCAGAATAAAGCATTGATTGGGATCAATTGCTACATCAAAATTAAAATCATCTATATGTATCCCATGTGATTGGCTGTATAGTTGATCAATTAAGCTTGCATCTACTCCTTCAATCACCAATTCTCTCTCCGAAAACTCATCTACATTAATTACTTTGTCCGTTATATAATCTTCTACTAAAAGACCAAGAGAACGTGCTTTCATTCGTAGATTGATGTCTTTGGTCACCAAAATGTTCTTAGTGTCGGGGTATTTATCAGTCAATCCCATGGCTGTTGAAAGAATCCAATTGTCTGGTTTTCTTTCAGGGAACGATTCTTCAAGTCTTGGGTGGTACAAAGGGATGTTGATAATATAAAGCTTACCCATTCCAGGACCCAGCTCAGCCCCTTCCTTAAAAAGGTTGTCATCGGTAATTAAATCGAGTTCACGAACAAATGCACGGGCATTAAAGTTAATCTGTTCATTTCCTTTTTTAAATTTATCGAGCTCTTCTAACACCACAAAAGGGATGTAGACATCATTTTCTTCGAAATTTTCTAAACATTTGTAGTCGTGTAGTATTACATTAGTGTCAAGAATAAAATTTTTTTTACTTCCCATATTTGTTCTTTTTATTGTTTAGATTATTAATTGTCTCATATAAACTGTGTATAGATTGAAACAAAGATAATATTTATTTTACGCTTTTAACTATAAGTGCAATTAAAATTTAGCTGCTTTATTAACTTTCTATCTATTCTATTTTAAGAGTCTACGCCGAAAAGTCAATCTCACTCATTTGAGGGTTTATGGAGTGGGCTATTTTATTGATTTATTATTGTCATCTTTAAAATTGATAGTATCAATTATAGTCCATATTCTATATTAGTGTATCTTTGTGTTTCTTTTAAGTTCAAACTAATAAACGATATGAACAAAATATTTATTCAATTTCTAATTATAATGTCAATGTTAGCTCAAACAAGCGTAAATGCACAATCGAATCCTTTTTTTGCAAAATACAAAACACCACACGAAACACCTCCTTTCGATAAAATCAAAATTGAGCATTACGTTCCAGCTTTTGAAAAAGGAATGGCAGAACATCAATCAGATATAGATAAAATAGTAAACAATCAGGCAGCTCCAACATTTCAAAACACCATTGAAGCAATGGAATATGCGGGCGTGGTGTTAGATAAAGTTAGTAATGTGTTTTTCAATTTGCTTAGTTCTGAAAGCAATGATGAAATGATGCAAATTTCTCAAGAGCTTAGTCCAAAACTATCAGAGCATTCAAATAACATAAGTTTGAATGAAAAGCTTTTTAAGAAAATAAAAGCTGTTTATGATAATAGACATACTTCGGGGTTAAATACTGAGCAAATCAGATTGACAGAGAAAGTCTTTCAAGGATTTGAAAACAGTGGTGCTAATTTATCTGATAAAGACAAAGAGACTTACCGAAAACTCTCAATGGAACTCAGCAAGAGAACCCTCGACTTTGGACAAAACAATCTGAAGGAAACCAATAAATATAGCAAGTTGATAACTGATGAGGCTGATCTTGCAGGACTGCCCGAAAGTATAATAGATGCAGCCCGCACAAAAGCTAAATCGAAGGACAAAGAGGGGTGGATGTTTGATTTGTCAGCACCAAGTTATTTTGGATTAATGAAATATTCATCTATACGTCCATTGCGCAAAGAGCTTTATATGGCTTACAATACTAAGAATGTAATGGGAGGTGAATTTGACAATCAAGAAAATGTGCGTGAAATTGTAAAACTCAGACTTGAGATTGCTAAACTACTTGGTTACAATAATTATGCAGCTTATGCATTGAAATATCGCATGGCGAAAAATGAAGCAAGTGTGTATGAATTATTAAACGACTTAGCAGAAGCCTATATGCCAGTGGCTAAAAATGAAGTAAAAGATGTTCAAAAGTTTGCCACTGAAATGGAAGGAAAGTCAATTGACATTCAACCGTGGGACTGGGCTTTCTATTCTGATAAACTAAAAGATGCTCGCTTTGATTTGAATGATGAGATGACCCGTCCTTACTTCGAACTTGAAAATGTAAAAAAAGGAGTGTTTGGATTGGCAACAGATCTATATGGTCTACAGTTTAAGCAAAACAAAAATATTCCTGTTTATCATCCAGAAGTGGAGGCTTTTGATGTATTGGGTGAGAATGGAGAATTTGTTGCTGTTTTGTTCACTGACTTTCATCCGCGTGATGGAAAACGGTCAGGAGCATGGATGACTTCCTATAAAGGTCAATTTAAAAAAGATGGCAAAGATTCACGACCTCATGTATCCATTGTAATGAATTTCACACGACCTACTGAAACGAAACCTGCATTGCTTACATTTGATGAGGTGAATACTTTTCTTCACGAATTTGGCCATGCATTACATGGAATGTTAGCTAAAACTACTTACAAAAGTTTATCGGGTACAAGTGTGTACAGAGATTTTGTAGAACTTCCTTCTCAAATAATGGAGAATTGGTTGGTTGAAAAAGAGTATCTCGATAAATTTGCATATCACTATCAGACTGGTGATAAAATACCAGCCGAATTAGTTCAGAAAATTATTGATGCAGCTAATTACAATGTGGGATATGCTACATTACGCCAGCTCTCATTTGGTTACTTAGATATGGCTTGGCACTCACTAACAGAAATAGGAGAAGTTGACACGCGTACTTTTGAGCAAGAAGCAATGCAGCCTGTACAACTGCTTCCTATTGTTCCAGAGGCATGCATGTCTACAGCATTCTCTCATATTTTTGCGGGCGGATATGCAGCAGGTTATTATAGTTACAAGTGGGCTGAAGTATTAGATGCTGATGCTTTTTCACTGTTTAAGAAAAATGGAATCTTTGATAAAGGAACTGCCCGTTCATTTAAGGAAAATATATTGGAAAAAGGTAATACAGATGACCCAATGAAACTATATATAAACTTTAAGGGGAGTGAACCAACAGTTGAAGCTTTATTAAAACGAACAGGCGTTTATCAATAATATTTCAAGACACAGCAAGAGAGTGCGTTAGATTAATTTAGTGCATTCTTTTATTTTGTTGCATGGACTCTTTAAACACCTCATATATAAATGATAACTTTCAACATCAAGGAATAAGTGAAATATTATCAATTATTTGTTTGTTAGTATAATATTATTTATATCTTTGTGGTGCATAAGTTTTTATCCAGTATGTGTATTTGGTCTGTTCCTAATTTTATTAAGTCCTTTTCCACCTTTCTGATACGAATCTTTTGCAATAAATCATTTTTACTTATTTAATTTTTATTACATGAACATTTTCATCGCAGGCTTAAGTTATCAAATTAACGACGCCGATTTAAAAGAATTATTTGAAGAATACGGAACAGTTTCTTCAGCGAAAATTATTACAGACAGGGATTCAGGCCGTTCAAAAGGTTACGGTTTTGTAGAGATGGACGACGAAACAGAAGGTCAACATGCTATTCAAGAATTAAACGGAGCTGAGTATGATGGTCGTACATTATCAGTATCCGTAGCTCGCCCTCGCACTGAGCGTCCTCGTGGTGGAGGCGGTCATAATAGAGGTGGCGGCTCAAGAGACAGATATTGAACCTCAGTTTAATTACTGACCAGTAAATATCGGGGCTGTATCTTAGGATGCAGCTTTTTTTGTTTTTAAACTTAAATTCGGATAAAAGGTGTGAGGTATATGGTGTGCGAGCAAAAACACTACTCAACTACAATCCTACACCTTCACCCACAAATATACTTCTCAATTCTCAAATCACAAACTTTACAACATAAAGATGATAAATTCTCCCATTAATATTCTACATATTGAAACAGCTACTCAAGTCTGTTCTTGTGCACTTTCTTCGAATAATAAAATAGTTTTTAATAAAGAGAGCTTTGCTGCTCAATCTCACTCAACTTTGTTGGGAGTATTTGTTGAAGAGGCAATAACATTTGCTCGCAAGAATAAGATGAAAATTCATGCAATATCCGTTAGTAGTGGTCCTGGATCTTATACTGGACTCAGGATAGGCGTATCAGAAGCAAAGGGAGTTGCTTATGGCTTGGGTACTAAATTAATCGGGTTGCCAACTTTAAAAATAATGGCCTCAATGGTAAAAGACAAAGTAGATCTATCAACATTGCTTTGCCCCATGATTGACGCTCGAAGAATGGAGGTGTATTCTTCAGTATTCGATTCATCTTTAAATATTATAGAACCAACAACAGCAAGGATAATAGATAGTGATAGTTATATGGAGTTGTTGTCGGAACATAAAATCGCTTTTTTTGGTGATGGATCCCTCAAGTGTAAAGATATTATTTCTCACCCTAATGCAATTTTCTTACCTGAGGTTCATCCTTTGGCTTCGGGTATGATTAATTTAAGCAACGATGCTTTCGAGAATGCTAAATTTGAAGATGTTGCTTATTTTGAGCCTTTCTATTTAAAAGATTTTTTGGCTACTAAGCCGAGGAATAAGATGTTTTAGAGTAAACAGTGGTTGTGTTTTCTTATTGTGTATCCACTTTATCTGTTTTTATTATTTGAACTTAAGAATCAGTTTATTTGTTTTGATTACAGACAATGGTTTATGGTAAAACGAATAAAGAAATGAAATTATGGAAGACAAGGCAAACGACAAAAACAATGAAGATATAAATGAAAATGAATTTGTTGCGGATACGCCTATAGAATTTATAGAGAGAAAGAGCAATAAAAGCAAAACACCTTCATCAGATGAAAGGGAAAAAGACGCCTATTTAGAAAAATTTAAAAAAGGAGAATTGGGAGCTGAGCACATCAGATATAATGATGATGGACCTCCATTTGGAAGCAGTAGGAAATTGGATATAGACACACACTCAGATCCTAAGTAAAAATGTGTTGATGGATTAAGTGAGAGGCCTAACTCATAATTTTATAAAAGAGATATTTCAATAAGAAGTGTCTCTTTTTTGTTTAAATGAGTATTTCTTTTGATTTCTGTTTTGTTTAACTTATATATGTATAATGAAATGTAATGACTTGAACATATTGTATACTTGAAGCATTATAATTTTTTTATCAATATTAAACGAAGATATAAAGAGTATCGAAAATTGACATTCAAAGTACGAATTGTGCTCATATTCTCTACTAAATAAACAATGAATTATTAATTAAAACTTTAAAAACATGAGAAAAATAACTCAACTCTTATTAGCTGTTATTATATCAACGGCTTTTATCTCCTGCAGTAAGGATGATGTAGATGATAAGGATCAAGAGCCCTTAAAAAGAGAAACAATTAGTGGAAAATGGAACGTAGACGGAACAAGTAAATACAAATCATTCGAATTTAATGAAAGCGGCAGTTTTATAATTGTTGAAAGATTAAGTTTGCAAATGACCAGATCAATTGAGGAGAATGAAAAGGTTTATTTTGGAACGTATGAGATTAGTGATAATAGAACAATCCTTCTGCCAGGGTTTGGTGAGATGCGTGTATCGTCTGTAAAAGGTAATATGATTATATTTTCTCTTTATTTTACTACCAATCCCAATGATGAAATTATATTAAAAGCGACGAAGCAAAAAGAGATGGAAAGCACCAATAGAACGAAATTGCTTTGTCGAACATGGAGAACAGTTACTTATAATGGAGAGAGTGTGGCTGGGACAGAAGATGAATTCAATGTAGTGTTTTCAAATGCTGGCACCTATTTATTGGATGACGATGAAGGACTTTCCATAGCGAGATGGCAATGGACAAATAGTAAAGAAGAGTATATCGAATATTCTTGGGGAGGTTTTGAACCTCCTGTGTGGGAAAATAAAGTAAAAGTAGTAAATCTTACAGCTTCTTCTCTTACATTACTTGAAGAGTTTGATGACGATGATGAGGATGATCTGTGGGTACTTAGGGCAGTGACTAATCAACAGTCTACAACTGCTATATCTGTGGTTAAACCAACGGTTAGCAAAATAAAGGGTGGTTTGTTGGGAAGATAAGTAGAGTTATATTGTTTGATAACCATTGAGACTTGATAATGCTGTTTTTAGAAATTAAATTTATTTTTATATATAGGTTTGTATCAATAAATTAAGTAATTTTGCAAAGCAGTTTGTAGAATTCGCAGGCATTAAAAACAGTTCTCAATATCATTTCTATTTTGATAGATATTCTATCAGAATAGAAATGTATAAATCAATCTACACCAAAAAGATATGAATTTAGCGGTAGCCCAGTTTCAACCTAAAGACGGAGATAAAGCATACAACTTATCTGTTATCCGAGGATTAACCAAAAAAGCAAAATCAAAGTCAGCTGATTTAATCAGCTTTCATGAAATGTCGATTACAGCATACACTTTTGCGAAAGATTTAAGTCGAGAAGAGATAACAGAATTAGCTGAGGAGGTGCCAAATGGGAAAAGCACAGAAGAATTGATTCGTATTGCCAAAGAATTTGACATGCCGATCTTAGCAGGTTTGGTAGAAAAAGAAAACGGTAAAATCTATAACACTTATATATGTGTTACTAAAGACGGGTTAGTTGCCAAGTATAGAAAACTACATCCTTTCATTAGCCAATTTATGTCTGCAGGAAATGAATACTGTGTATTTGATTTGCTGGGTTGGAAATGTGGTATCTTAATATGTTATGACAATAACGTTGTTGAAAATGTGAGAGCAACAGCTATTTTAGGAGCGGAGCTAATATTCGCACCTCATGTTACTGGTTGTACGCCTTCTGCAATGCCACATAGAGGTTATGTGTCGCACAAGTATTGGCAAAACAGAGAAAACGATCCCGTTTCATTACGAATGGAATTTGATGGACCCAAAGGTAGACGTTGGCTTATGCGATGGTTGCCTGCACGGGCTTATGACAACGGCGTGTATTATGCATTTACCAATCCCATTGGTTATGATGGGGAACATCTAAAAAATGGAAATTCAATGATTCTCGATCCTTATGGAGAAGTCTTATCCGAAGTCAGATCTTTTGATGACGATATTACAATTTCAAAACTCACAAAAGAAAAAATTAAACTATCAGGAGGTTGGCGTTACAAAAATGCCAGAAGGCCCGAAGTGTACAAAGATATCATCGGCAGAGAGCATCAGTCAGACACAACACCAATATGGATGAAGGGGGAAGAGGTTGAGAAGTTATAGAGTTAGTTAGCGTAAAATGGGAAACTCTCAGAGAGGCAGAGTTATTTTGAGAGATAAATAAATAGAGAACTTAGAGGAAAGTAATTTCCTGATTTAAAAAAAAGATATTTCGAAAGGAGTGTCTTTTTTTGTGCTTATAATATATTCTTTTTACCTCCTCTTTGTTTTGACTTACTCAGGTTGCATTTCTGGAAAAATAAAATTAACAATGCACTTCTGTTTAAAAGATGTAATTGTAAATATTTAATTTATTTGTTTTAAATATGCCTTGTTTTATCGAAATATATGGGTATGTTTGTGAACAGTTAACAACGAAAATAAGATACAGAAGGTTGCACAATTTCAGCATGAGAAAATAATCGAATTTATGTATTCAAAACACTTAAGTGGGGAGTTGATAGAGTTTATTTAATAATTAACTCAAATCGTTTTAGTACAAAACAATAATTAATGCAGAAATAGACGGTAAACTATGCTCAAAGATAAATTTAAATTGAGATAAAATATTTTTCTGGTGACGGATTGGACGATCAACTGTTGAAAATTGAATCCGTCACCTAAAAAATATTTTTAATTGAAAAAAAGAGAGATAAATCACCTGAATTGAAGAAAACAGGTGAAAAACAATGCTTCCGATGAGAAGAAAAATTTTTTTATGATTGAATTGTCAAATAAATAGAGATATATGAGGATTGTAACACAAAAACATGCGTTTTTTTGCTTAGAAAATGAGTTTTATCTGTTGTAAAACATTTTCAAGACGACGGATACGATTTTCATCTGTTGAAAATAGAATCCGTCACCTAAAAAATATTTTGATTATTTTTATTGTTGGCAAATTTATTAAAGTAAAGCGGAAAATGAGAATAATAAGGGTTATTCTGATTTTGAATAAGGAGAAAGTATTTAATGCCTCACCAAAAGGTGTTGAAGCATTGATTTTTCATCATGTTCTTTACAAACATATTTAACTATGAAGCCACGAATCGGAACCCGCTACTTTACAGGACAACTTGATTACGAATTTAGAGATTCAACAGCAACTGTAAAACCTAAAAAAAACACTCCTGATATTTTACGTGTCACTGAAGTGTGGGGTTTAGCTTATTACAATTGGTTGATAAAGGAGCAAAAACAATCTGTTGATAAAATTGTATTTGATATAACTCCTTTAAATTTAAAAGAACATTTAGTTGAATCTTTTAAACGTAGAATTTCTTATCTTAATTTGAATAATCCATTTACATTGGAAATCATTGATAGTTTCCCTGTAAAATTATATTCAAAAGATGAAATAATAAATCGTCCAGAAGGTGAAGTTGTCATTAATAAATTTAAGCAACGCAAGCCCGGAGGGACATCAGGCAGGCTGGAAAAAGATTTTCAAGATTTTCTAAATGGAGAGTCTATTCTCAGAGATAGTGATGATGACTTTGATCAGTATAAATTAATTTACCGTAGATTAGCGTTGTTAGGAGATGATTTCTATAATCTTGAAAAGAACTATAAAGTAATAAGAGAAGTACCAACTGGGGTCTTTAAAGATGATATTAAAGAGAAAAACAGAATACTTCCTACATTTTTTGTTGACTTTGTGGCTTTTAATAAAAAAGGAGAACTGTCATTAATTGAATTAAAGCTCAACGATCCAAAATTGCATGTTATTTCACAATTGTTAGACTATGCATTATTTGCGGTTAGTTATAAAGAACAAATTATTAAAATGGTGCTTGGACATATCGGTCAGCAATATTGTCCTGAAAGCTTCGATAAGAAACCCATTGCTTGTTATGTTGCCAACAATTGGTTTCATACCAAATTTGATGAAATTTCTAAATATTACTCTCCAGATCCGAAAGGTTTCGATTTGAAATTTAAGAAAGTTGTTCTTGGAGAGAGTATTACAATATAATGTTCATTAAAGATGAAATTTAAAATCCACCGTGGTACAAAAGAAATAGGAGGTTCGTGTGTTGAAGTTTGGACTGAGAATTCACGAATCCTGCTTGACTTCGGGATGCCTTTAGTTGATGAAAAAGGCGACGACTTTAATTTTTATCCTTACAAAGATTTAACGCAGCAAGAATTGATACACGAAGGTATCTTGCATAATATTGAGGGTTTATACCCCGGCTCAGACAAGTTGATAGATGGTATCGTGATATCGCATGCCCATCAAGATCATATAGGTCTGCTAGGATATGTAAACACTGAGATTAAGTACTATTTAGGTGAAGCAACTCATGAGATAATTAAGCTGGGCAACGATTTTCATCAGAAAGATATACAATTGAAACACTTCTTCCATTTTGAGAAAGCAAAAACTTTCGATGTTGGCGATATCTCAATCACACCCTATTGGAATGACCATTCTGCATTTGATGCTTATTCTTTTTTGTTGGAAGCTAATGGTAAAACTATTTTCTATTCGGGTGATTTTAGAAGTCATGGTAGGAAAGCAAAAGCATTTGAATGGTTCATTCGCAATGCTCCTCAAAATGTGGATTACCTGTTGTTGGAAGGTACAACTATTGGCAGTTCGGATGAGCTTTTTAAGACAGAAGATGAATTGGAGCAAGAGTTTGCAACCCTCTTCAAAAACTCAGATTGTATCAACTATATCTCAACATCGAGTCAGAACATAGACCGTCTTGTTTCTATCTATAGGGCATGTTTGGAATCTGGCAAAACTTTTGTGATTGATATTTATACAGCCAATGTATTAAATACACTCTCTGAGTTTGCAAATTTGCCCACTCCATTAAAAGACTTCAAACAAATCAATGTTTTATTTCCAAATAAGCTTACTACCAATTTATTTGAACGCAACCTCGAACATTTGGTCTATAAGTTTACAGGAAGCAAGATTACAACTGCGACTATTTCTGAGAATCCATCTAACTATGTAGTTATTGTGCGTCCAAGTATGAAGATTGATTTACAGAAGATTACAGTTGACAAGGGCAACTTGGTCTACTCGATGTGGGATGGTTATAAAAAGAAACCATATACCATGGAGTTTATAGATTGGTTAGAATCAAAGAACTTCACTGTAATTGATATTCACACAAGTGGACATGCAGACACTCCCACTTTGAAGCGAATGGTGGGGGCAATAAAACCGAAGTATATTGTGCCAATTCACACATTCGAAGGCGACAACTATAAAGATATATTTGATTATCCTGTGGTGAGGCTTGAGGATGGTGAGGTGCAGGAGATGTGAGGGTTGGGGGTGGAGTGTGAGGTGTGGGGGTGGATTTTTTAATTGACAATAAAATAAAACTGTAAAAAATGATAGGATTAGAATTTTGGCATATATGGATAATAGTGGCAATACTTTTTTTCATAATAGAGATTTTCACACCAGCTTTTTTGATGGCTTGCTTTGCTATAGGTGCTATTCTTGCAGGAATTGCAAGTTACTTCAACTTTGGATTGAATACTCAAATAATTGCTTTTTCGATAGGAACACTTATCAGCTTTTTGGGTGTCCGCCCATTAATTCTAAAATATGGACATAAAAAAGGAAGCATCATAAAAACAAATGTGGAGGGACTCGTTGGAAAAATTGGTAAGGTTTCAAACAGCATCGACAACTCTAAAGATGAAGGTCGAATAATAGTAGAAGGCGATAACTGGAGAGCAATATCAGATAATGATGAAATCATAAATATAGGAGAGAAGGTAGAAATCTTAAAAGTAGAAAGCACCATTCTCACCGTCAAACGAATATAATAAATAAGGAGGAAACAATTATGGGTACTTTAATTATTTTAGTGTTAATCGCAGCTTTTGTAGTTTTCTTTGCTGCTTCAGGCTTCAAAATTATTCAGCAATCAGAAACTATGGTAATAGAAAGGTTAGGAAAATATAGCCGAACATTGCCAACAGGTATCAATATTATTTGGCCTATTATCGATAAGGCCAGAGAGGTGAAATGGCGCTATGAGCGTCAGGATGTGCATGGACATACTATTGTTACTCAAAGGTCAACAACTAAAATTGATTTGAGAGAAACCGTTTATGAGTTTCCAAAACAAAATGTGATTACCAGTGACAATGTTGGGACAGAAATAAATGCTATTATCTATTTCCAGATTACCGACCCAGTGAGAGCAGTTTACGAAATTTCGAACCTGCCCGATGCAATTGAGAAACTTACCCAAACTACACTGAGAAATGTAATTGGCGAGTTAGATTTAGATCAAACGCTAACTTCGCGCGACACTATAAACAATAGACTTAGAAGTGTGCTTGATGATGCTGGTCAGAAATGGGGAGTAAAAGTAAATAGAGTAGAGCTGCAAGATATAAATCCGCCTCAAGAAATAAGAACGGCAATGGAAAAACAGATGCGCGCTGAGAGAGACAAGCGAGCAATGATTTTGGAGGCTGAAGGTCAAAAGCAATCAATGATTTTGAAATCGGAAGGGGACATGGAGTCGAGAATAAATAATGCTGAAGGCAGTAAACAGGCCGAAATATTAAGAGCAGAGGGAGAAGCCCAAGCGAGAATAAGAACTGCACAAGGAGAGGCAGAGGCAATTGAGAAAATCACCCGCGCTATTGGAGTTACAGGAAGCAATCCTGCAAATTATCTCTTGGGAGTGCGCTATATCGATACATTGAGCGAAATGGTGTCAGGCAAAAACAATAAAGTTATTTATATGCCTTACGAAGCAACAGGAGTGTTAAGTTCGATAGGTGGGATAAAGGATTTGCTGACGGCGAAAGGAGAGTAGGAAGCGTTATGAGGTGTGGAGTGCGTGGTGTGAGACAGCATTGTAGGGACAGGTCGTGACCTGTCCTTATCAAGAAACAAGTATAATGATTTAATGGGCGCAGATAAGGCTGTTCACTGACCAGTGCTGTTGCTAATGAATTGGATAGGGGAAAAGTATTGACTGCTCGACTGACTGGTAAGAGGTAAGTAGTAAGTGGAAGTAGTTATCGAGTTTTCAGCCGGTAAATAGGTCTTTATGAGTGATGTTAAGATGTCGGAAAATGAAAACGCATCTGCTTGGTTCCAAATCCCTTGAAATAGAGGTGCAATATCGTCGAAGTTCAAGGCCTCGCCTCTACGTGAAGCTAAAAACGTGAATAATACAGGTTAATATAAAATAAAACCAAAAAACAATATGGCAGTAGCATTAGAATACATTAGTTTGATAGTACCCATTGAAAAAATTGAGCAATACTATCCAGGAGGATTCGAAAAATACAAAAATGATAACGAACAGTCAATTGGAGGCGGCATTTGGTATGACGAATATATTGTGAGAGATGGCGCAATGAGTAACTATGAAGTTGGCAGGCTCATTCAAGAGTGGGAATCATATGGATTGAAAGGAGTGATAGAGGTGGATGGACAAAAACAGTGGAAAGATCTTTGTGTAGTTGATTACTTTGGAGGTGCTACATTGCCTTGCGTTTGGTTGAAATCGAAAGATAGTTCGGTTTCGCACATCAACGATGAATCGAAACTTGTCATCCATAGAAACAATTTGGGGGACGGGAAGGTCAGCTTGTTCAAACCGATAGAGTGGTTAAGTCAATTTAAAGTAGCATCTGCTGCTAAAGACAGAATGGAGTTGAGGAAACTACGGAAAGAAATTTTTCAGCAAACCATACAGGTTATAAAACAAAAGGAGTATTCTCTTGAAGGTGAAAATATACAACTCGATAACTCAAAAATAACAGAAGCCACTGTTTTCTATACTAAGCCTAAACAGCTAATCCCATCCGAATCCGACACTCCCACAAAGTTTGCTGTAATAGAAGCAGATTGTATTGAGACTTCTCACCTGCTTGAAAAAGCAGGATACAATGTCTGTATGCTTAATATGGCCAATCGGCAAAACCCAGGAGGTGGTGTTTGGAGTGGTGCTGGAGCACAAGAGGAGAACATATTTAGAAGGAGCAATATCTTATTGTCGCTCTATCAGTTTGTCGATTATGCAAATCAATATGGAGTGGAACAACACAAAGAGCATAGTTATCCCTTGAACAGAGAAACAGGCGGAATCTACACAAAAGATGCTACCATTTTCAGAGGCTCTGAAAACAATGGATACTGCTTGCTCAAAAATCCCTTTAAACTCTCTGTGGTTACTGTTCCTGCCATCAATGGACCACAAATAGACCTCATCAATCGCTACTATCGCATCACCAAAGAGTTGATAGAACCGAGCAAAGAAAAGATAAGAACTATCCTACGAATAGGTGCAGCACACAATCACGACTGCCTTGTTTTGAGTGCTTTTGGATGTGGTGCATTTCGCAATCCTCCGCAACATATTGCCGAACTGTTCAAAGAGGTTTTTGATGAACCCGAATTTGTAAATCAATTTAAACTGGTGGCTTTTGCAATAATTGATGACCACAATGCTTGGCGGGATCATAATCCAGAGGGGAATGTGATTCCGTTTAAACGGGTGTTTGATTGAAAAAGAAGGGAATGTAACAATTAATTGTTAATGGTTAATTGTTAATGGTTAATGATTAATTGTTAATGGTTAATTGTTAATTATTAATGCTGTATAATTGTCGAATATTGTGTAATGTAATGGTAAGTGATAAGTGGTAAGTAGTAAGTAGTAAGTAGTAAGTAGTAAGTAGTAAGTGATAAGTGATATAAGTGGTAAGTTGCGCTTTTGTAGGGATTAATCAATATACTGACGAAATAGATATAGGAACAATTAAATTTTTAATTATGGAGTTTTTAATTCGGCTTGCTTTTTTAGTTATTGGAATTTTAATAACGAGGGCGTTAGGTGCTTGGATGCTACGAATCAATGATGTTATCAAATATCAAAAAGAAATTTTGGAAGAGTTGAGGAGAATAAAGGGTGATTAAAAATCGGTGTAGATGTAGTGAAGTGTTTTTTCAATAGTTGCAGCGTTTATTGAATGTGTT
This sequence comes from Dysgonamonadaceae bacterium, assembly GCA_028708095.1. Classification (GTDB taxonomy): domain Bacteria; phylum Bacteroidota; class Bacteroidia; order Bacteroidales; family Dysgonomonadaceae; genus UBA2632. Next base: position 6,968 of record JAQVZQ010000004.1, on the reverse strand, counting down.
TATCTGTAAAGTAAGAAGCATACACTACTCCTCGTTTGCAACTAGGAGTCAATGGTATAGCGTTTGTAACGCGATTGAAATGGAAGCATTAAATAAATACTTACAATTATGGTGAATCATAAAATTGCAAGACTTGTGGTTGTAGGCAACCCAAGTGAAAGAAAGCTTAACCGATTGCTTAATAAGTTTATTTCGAAAACTAATGGCAAGCATTTTGAGTTTATAATTACGCCTGGCGGTTTTTTATCATTCAATTTTCCTAAAGATATAAAGGAAGATATTGATATTAATGAAGTAGATGAAAATCAATTAGAATTATTGCAGCTAGAGGCTAGCAAAGTAATAAAAAGTTTCTTTGAAAAGTTGAAAAAAAGCAGATTGCAAAAACTTAAAGAAATGGCTGATTATATAACTATAGGGATTGATGGTGCAAATTCAGAGCAAACACAATTTATTGAGTTAATTGCAGTTTATAGTTTAAAACAAGATGAAGTTATTCGATGGACAGGAAAGTTCTATCCCACAGAAAGACAAAAAAGAAAACTAATCAAGTTTAATAATCTTGACAGTCATTTTATTGAGCTTAATAAACAAAAGGTGGTTATTTTAGGTTGTCACGACTTGCATGTTTACAATCCGCGAGGTCAATCTGTAGCAAAGCTAGGTGGATATAAAAAACAAATTGCAGATGAATTTAAATTAAAATGCAAAAACTATCAACCTGATATTATTTTGCAACATCCTCATACAACAGATTCTCCTAAGATTTGGAGTTCATCATGGAATGTTGTTAATAAAGAACTGCTTAGTGTAAAGCATTTTGCAAGTGCTATTAAATATCATAATTGGAACGGCGATTGTCGCCGTGATCTTGATTCTGTTTTAGAAAAGACAAAAAAAGGCGATGTTGAGGATTTTTTACTAAACTAAAATCATTTTAATCCGCTCGCGCCAATTTGCAATTGTCTTGCCCCTTGAAATATGTTCAGATGAATCTCACAGGGTGAATGCTGCGAAGCAGAAAAAGGTTAAAGAAAAATGTTCGCTATCGCAACATTCAGCGCGTGAAATAACGCACAGCTTTAAAATCTATGATTTTATTCCATGAGGGAAGGCGCATTATAAATACGAGTGAGCAGCATGTCACAGGCTGCAATCTGTATAATAAAATAGAAATAAATATTTTAATTAACAGCAAACCAATCGTCAACAAATAACAGCTCAAAACCAGCATCCGCCTATAGAACTAAAAGAGTCAAAAATAAAAGTAGGTCACAGGAAGTAATGAACATAAATACCATAACTGTTAGAATAACAGGGTTTAAACCCCTGCTGTTTTAGCATATAAAACATTGGATAATGCTGTTAAAAGAAAAATAATAAGAATGAAAAAATACAAGTTAGCCATAATAGGTACTGGATCATTAGGTAGTATTATTGGAAAGTTTGTTACTCAAAATATGAGCCAGAATTATAAAATACTGGGTGTGTTTAGTGGAAGAACAGAAAATGCAGTAAAACTTGCAGATGAGATAAATTGCAAAGCATATAAATCGTTCGAAGAGGTAATTGGCGATAAACCAGACTATATTGTTGAAGCTGCATTTCCCGATGTGCTTAAGGAAATAGGGGGCAGGATTTTAGCAAATGGCATCAATTTAATCCCATTATCGGTAGGAGCTCTTGCCGACAACGAGTTTTATGACAAAGTAAAAGAAACAGCATCAGAAAACAAGTGTCGAGTGCATATACCATCAGGAGCAGTAGGGGGTTTCGACGTTTTACATGCATCTATGTTAATGGATGATGTAGAGGTAAGTATTATTACTGAAAAATCACCGCAATCATTAAATGGTGCCCCAATATTAAAAGGTAGAAAACTTTCTGAAAAGAAGTCTGAAGAAATATACAGAGGCTCTGCGAAGGAAGCAATAGAGCACTTTCCGGAAAATATTAATGTAGCAGTTGCTATTGCTTTAGCCACAACTGGAGCTGAGAATACCAAGGTGTCCATTAATAGTATTCCTGGATTTGAAAACAATAAGCATACAATAAAACTTATAGGAAAAACGGTAAATGTAGATGTGAAGATTGAGACAACACCTTCAAAGGACAATCCAAAATCGAGTGCGTTAGCTGCCTATAGTGTGATTAGTCTGCTTGAAAACTTAGTCTCACCCATTACTTTTTAATATAATGATAAGACAAATAGTGTACAGATAAGAATGCAACATAAAAATGACTTTTTGATTTAAACAGAAAATAGTTTAACCGTAAATGAAAAAAACAACACTTCTCCTCACAGCCCTTCTTCTATTATTCACCATTGCCCAAGCCCAAACCATCCAATACAGCAACTACGGCACCAAAGGTTATATAAAAGCAGATGGTACCATTCAAAACAGCAGTTATGCTACTGTTGGCTATATACGGACTAATGGCACTATTCAAAATAAGAGCTATGCTACTATTGGTTATATAAAAAACAATGGCGCTATTCAGGATAATAGTTACAGAACTGTGGGCTATGTGAAGGAGAATGGTACTGTCCAAAATAGTAGTTACGCAACATTGGGTTACATAAAAGACGATGGCAGAGTTCAAAATAGTGGATACTCCACCATTGGATATGCTCGTGGAGTGAAGAAAGAATGGGCGGCTGTGGTGTTTTTCTTTTTTAGGTTCGAATGAGGAGAGAGGGCAACGAGTTAATAAGTAGTAGCTCAAAAACCAACACCAGCCTATAGAACTAAATAATTTACACTTTCCTTGGTTGTTAATTTTTCTTAGCAAATTTAATAAACATACTTCAAGAAAACAAAATTAAAAGCGTTATGTTTAATGTTTTCATTGAAAGTTTTTATAAACTCTTTGTTTTGTTGTGTTAATGTTGCAGAAAAGGGTTTTTATTAATACATTGTTAGAAAACACCTACACTTTAACGTTTTTGACAAATCTTCAAATAACTAAATTGAAAATGCTGTATTTAATCCATCAACCACATTTTCAACCAAATTACACCCCTCCTCAACCCACCTCTCTATCCTTTAAATTATATAGTAAGTCGCTATATCTCAAATCATCAAAAAATAAAGTATTAATATCTATACAGCGACATATATATTACAAATGGTCGTATTAGTAATGATTTAGCATTTGATGTATTAGAAAGGAAGAATTAATTCTTTTTGGGTAACACACCGTATCAAAATGGATGAATTATTGTTATATTTGTAAGACTTTAATTGTAACATAATTAAGGTCTTACAAATATAGTAGAAGTGAGCAGTGAAATAGTGAGAAGTGAACAGTAAACAAATTAATAGCACAGCCATTTTTAATGTATATAGTATTACCTTTTAAAGTTGTTTAATAATGAGAAAAATCAAATTAAGTTTATTGCTTCTAATCGCATTTAACTTTATAAGTAATGGACAAAACAAGCTAAGCAGTTACGATATAATTATTTATGGAGGAACCTCAGCTGGAGTATCAGCAGCTATTCAGAGTTCACGCTTGCAGAAGTCTGTGTTAATTATTGAACCTTCTTCCCGCATTGGAGGATTAACAACTGGTGGCCTTGGAGCAACTGATATAGGAAGTAAGCAAGCTATTGGTGGTATTTCGCGTGAGTTTTACGAAAACATCAAAAAGTATTATGAAACATCAGAAAATTGGAGTTGGCAAAACCCCAATGAGTATGAGCAGTCAAGAAATGATAAGAACGAAGATGCAATGTGGACATTTGAACCATCAGCTGCATTGAAGGTTTATGAAGAGATGATGCAACCCGAAAAGATTGATATTGTTTTCAATGAGCGACTAAACCGTGAGGGTGGTGTAAGAAAACGGGGTCAAAAGATTGTTGAAATTGAAATGGAAAGTGGTCGTAAGTTTAAAGGTAAGGTGTTTATTGATGCTACTTATGAAGGAGACTTAATGGCTGCTGCAGGCGTTTCATATACATATGGGCGTGAATCGAATAAACAATATGGGGAAACCTTAAATGGTGTTCAAGCCAACAAGTTAGCTCTTACATTGAAAGGAGGAATCTCACGAAATAGTCTTCACCATAACTTTATTGACAGAGTAGATCCTTATGTAGTAAAGGGTGACCCGGGTAGTGGTTTATTACCATTTATTGAAGAAGGAGCACCTGGAGTAGATGGATCTGGTGACAAAGGTATTCAAGCATATTGTTTTAGAATGACGCTTACAGACCATCCCGAAAATCGAATTCCATTTAAGAAGCCTGATAATTATAACGAGCAAGAATATGAACTACTGTTTAGAAATTATGAAGCTGCCGATGGACCTATCGAAAAAATGTATCACTATGGTGACCCCCTCGTTCCATGGATTAACACGCCCATGCCAAACAGAAAGACAGACACTAACAATCAAAAAGGTTTTTCAACTGATTTTATTGGTCAAAACCATGATTATCCCGAAGCCAGTTATAAAGAACGAGAGAAAATAATAGAAAGACATCGTAACTATCAACAAGGTCTTATGTGGACGTTGGCATATCACCCACGTATTCCTGAAAAGGTTAGAGATGTTGTTTCAGATTGGGGAACCTGCAAAGATGAATATGAAAGAGCGGATGGTTGGCAAGAACAACTTTATATACGAGAAGCAAGACGCATGATTAGCGATTATGTTATGACACAGAAAAATTGTGAGGGAATAGATGTAGCCGATGATGTAATATGTTATGCAGGTTATGGTATGGATTCGCACCAAGTGAAAAGATACGTTGATGTGAATGGTTATGTTCAGAACGAAGGGAACGTAGAAGCCAGAAGTATGCCTCCTTATCCAGTTAGTTATCGTTCAATTGTTCCTAAAGTAGGGGAATGTAACAACTTGCTTGTTCCAGTTTGTGTGAGTTCTACTCATATTGCTTTTGGATCCATTCGAATGGAGCCTGTTTTCATGATTTTGGGTCAGTCTGCAGCAACTGCGGCATCATTAGCAATTGATTCAGATGTTGAAATACAGAATGTAGATTACAATATTCTTAAAAACATTTTGTTGAAAGACAAACAGGTTCTATCTTATAAACCATGATTAGATAGCAAGTACAACATATGTTTTCACTTACAGTTTGTACTGTCTTAGCTCAATAATACAACAAAATGCAATCTTTTTTGAATAAAAAGATGAAAAAGCTTTGTTATATCAAATAATTATTATTTCTTTGTAATTCAAAGATGAATTTAATTCATTAATCGTTTTAGGTACATGAACAATAATTTCAATCATATTTTAGTCATTTCTATTATTCTACTTCTGGGATGGACTCAGCGGGTGAGATAGGAATACTAAAAAAATATGTTGGATGCATATAAATTATAATAACCTTTCTCACTATGTGAGGAAGGTTTTTTTTATTACATATATAAAATAGCAAAACAAAAGCATGGAAAGAGTTTATATTTTTGATACTACATTGCGTGATGGAGAACAAGTTCCAGGATGTCAGTTGAACACAATAGAGAAAATTGAAGTTGCCAAAGCTTTAGAAATGCTTGGGGTGGATGTGATTGAAGCGGGCTTTCCGATATCAAGTCCAGGAGATTTCAACTCAATTATAGAGATATCAAAAGCGGTGACATGGCCTGTAATTTGTGCCCTGACACGAGCAGTTGAAAAAGATATTGAAGTGGCTGCCGAATCGCTTAAATTTGCAAAGCGCAAACGTATTCATACAGGAATTGGAACATCGGATCCTCACATAAAGCATAAATTTAAATCGAATCGTGAAGAGATTATTGAACGTGCTATCAAAGCCGTTACTTATGCACGCAACTTTGTGGATGATGTTGAGTTTTATGCCGAAGATGCTGGAAGAACAGATAATGAATATCTGGCACGAGTTGTTCAGGCAGTAGTTAATGCTGGTGCAACTGTGATAAATATTCCCGACACTACTGGATATTGCTTTCCTCATGAATATGGAGCAAAAATAAAATACTTAATTGATAATGTTGATCTCAAAAAGGCTATTCTCTCCACTCATTGTCATCAAGACTTGGGCATGGCAACTGCTAATACCATTTCGGGAGTTATGAATGGTGCACGACAAGTGGAGGTTACCATCAATGGTATTGGAGAACGTGCAGGCAATAGTGCGCTTGAAGAGGTGGTGATGGCACTTAAAAGCCACAAACATCTCGGTTTTGAAACCAATATAAATACTGAGAAAATATATTCTACAAGTAGATTAGTATCGAGTCTTATGAATATGCCAGTGCAACCCAACAAAGCAATTGTGGGAAGAAATGCATTTGCTCATTCATCGGGTATTCATCAAGATGGTGTGTTGAAAAATGTAGAAACTTATGAAATAATTAACCCTAAGGATGTAGGGATTGATGATAATTCAATCATTCTGACTGCTCGCAGTGGTAGAGCCGCTTTAAAAAGCAGACTTGTATTATTAGGTGTAAAACTAAACAATGAAGAGCTGGATGATGTTTATGACAAGTTCTTAGTCTTAGCCGATAAGAAAAAAGACATAAAAGACGAAGATGTGCTTGAGTTGGTTGGAAAAGAATCAATAAAAAGACGTATAAAGATTGATTATCTTCAGGTTACGAGTGGTATTGGACTTCGCAATGTGGCAAGCATTGGATTAGATATTGCAGGAGAGCATTTTGAAGCTACTGGAAGTGGTAATGGTCCTGTTGATGCTGCAATAAAAGCTGTGAAAGAAATTATAAGACGCGAGGTAGTGATTGAGGAGTTTTTGATTCAAGCCATTAATCGCGGAAGCGACGATGTGGGTAAAGTGCACATGCAAGTAGAACATGGCGGTAATATGTATTATGGCTTTTCTGCCAATACTGATATCGTTTCAGCTTCGGTTGAGGCATTTGTTGATGCGGTGAATAAATTTGTGGATTAAATAAATATCTCTCTTGCAAAAGACTTGTTAAACGCTAAGACATCATGCAGAACGC
>JAQVZQ010000152.1 GCA_028708095.1 Dysgonamonadaceae bacterium | reverse complement strand
GTTTTGTCACTTCGCTTGCGCTTCGTGACAAAACATCTCACCTTCAATCCTGAGAAAACTATAAAACATTTAACAAAGTGGGGAAATGTAATTGCTAAAATATGAGGAGTTTTATTTGCTAATTACAGGCGATTATCAAACAAACGGTAGATATAGAGGTAGATAATGTAAATAATCGATTGAATATTACAATTTACCCTTTGTCAAACAATAGAAGCAATAGCGCTCTCGAAAATGTTTTGGAGCAAATTAACAATACTGAAACGAAGTACCCAAATACAAATTTGATGATGAACTTCAAAATCACGACAATGTAGATTGTGTTAGGGTAGGAGTTCTGTAGTTATGCAGATTGTAACATGACAATTCCAATATCGGCAACTCAGTTATGCAGATTGTAACATGACAATTCTAATATTGGCAACTCTGTTGTTCAGATTGTAACGTTGCAATTTGATTTTTGGTGTCAAAAGTTGACAAAATGTAAGCTAAATTGACATTTTTGGGCAATATTGTGACATTATGCTACTTTGCAACATAGGTACCGCATTACCTCGAAAAGAAGAAACAATTAACAATACGCTTAGTTTAGCCAATGACTGTTAATAAACAGTTGGCAATGCGATCAATTTGTTTCTATATGTGCAATTGTAAGTTGACAATCTGATTACCGCAACTCAATTATTACTTCTGTAACATGACAATTTGAATGTTGGGAGTGTCATAAATTGGATTGTAAGCTTACAATCCAATTGTCGGAGATGTTGGAAATTGAATTGCAACGTTGCAATTCAAACTTAATTCTTGTCAACAGTCACGTATGCAGCCGGTTATCATTTTGTTGTTATTGAGATTATTTTTAAAGTGTGTGATTTAAAATTTTGTGGCGATCAAGGAAAGTAATTAATAGTACGAAAAGAAGAGAAAGATGATTTGTTAATCAAACTATTGAACCACACAAACGAACAGCATAAATTAACTATACACTTAATTTATGTAAAGCAAAAGCATTTATTTAGGTCTAATATTTAATTCCCAATATTAATTAAAACGTGAATAATATGGTATCGAATGAATGATTGTACTAATAATCCTTATACTAATAACAAAAAGAGAACAAAAAAGCACAGCATTTCGACATTGCTCAATAAAAAAACACCAAATTACGCATGTCTTTTCAAAGCTAATAAGGAAAAAAGTCATTTAATGTTCTACGTAAGCCTTGTAATTACACCTTTTTATATCAAAAATTGAAGAATGGGTCTACTTTAGAAAGCCAATTTCCTTACTTTTTCCCCTAAATTGACGAAGAGACTTTAGCAGGGTTTACATATTGGACTCATAAAAATGGATGTTCTCTCTCCCAGGATTGTAAATGTTGACATGTGAACAATCATGGCAATCAATTCATCACCCGTTGGCGCAGACATTTGTCTGTGCCTTTTATTATATGTACCACCAATAGCACGGATGGATATTCGCACCAGCAACAGAAATTATGTGTCTACCCCATGATAAGGCATACTGCCACCTCTTGCGAGGTTATGGCTAATGAGTCATACTTGGAGCTATAATAATACCACCTCTGTCGAGGTTGTCGGTGCAACAATCAATCATACCTGTTACCTTTTAGCTCTATGCACTGCCGCTCGCGCGCATTTGCAATGCGTGTGTCGCAAAGCGAAATAAATTTCTTTTTTAATTTTTGCTGCGCAACACACCGATTATAAATCGGCGCGAGCTGTGCAATAATCAATCATGTATGCTACAGTATAGCTTTATACACTGCAAAAGTCCTTTTTAGGGGATTTAGGGGCAGTTATCAGCTGTTAATCTGATTAGTACACCCTCATTTGCTTTACAAGCGCAGAAAGAAATTAATGAAAATGATTTAAGAAAGAGAAAACTTGAAAGTTTATCTGTGCTCTATTGCATTCTTTTAATGATGCTATACGCTTCTACTACACCCAGCTCTCCCGCTTTGCGCAGGTCGTCAAGACCTGTTGCTGTTTCACCAACTGACAGGCGCGCTAATCCACGATTGAAGAAAGCCTCTGCAAATTGTGGTTCACGCTTGATGGCTTCGGTGTAATCTGAAATTGCACCTCTGTAATCTTTCTGAATGCTTAATATTTCAGCTCGATTGTAGTAAGCAAAAATGAAATCAGGGTCTATTGTCAATACTCTTTCGTAATCTTTTAGAATAACATCATACTCCAATGTCTTTTTAGAGACCTCAGGGGTAATAGATTTACCTCCAATTATAGGAGCATCTTTACCTAAAGGTAGTTTCATTCTGGTTGGTAAGTCAACCAATCGGGTTTTACTTTCCTGTATATCTGGATTGAACTCTATTTGTTTGGATCGCGCTATTGCTCTTGCAAAATAAGCTAAAGCAAAATCAGGTTGCTTTGCGATAGCCTTATCAAAATCTTCTATTGCAATGGCATAATCTTGAATAAGCATGTAGTCAAGTCCTCTCCCAAAATATAAGGAAGCGTTATTAGCGGTCTCTTCTATTGATTTTGAGTAATTTTCGATAGATCTGAAATGCGTTTTTACTTGTAACTCGTTCAACGATGCTTCGGAATTTGTTGCCCTTATTTTCCATGCTAAATCTAAAGCAACATTTGACTTTTCTATTAATGCTGAATAATAGACTGGTCGTCGCACTTCATATGGTTTTTCGTAATAGGTTACCACAAATCGGGGTTCGAGTAAAATTGCCGTATTTATGTTTTGAACTTTACCCCTCGTGTCACTTTTATATTTGGTTTTCTCTTCAGCTTTTTTATCAGCCACAACAAGCAATCTAAACTTATCTATATCTATATCTGTCTCCTCACGAGTCTCTGAATCTTTAGCTGTTTCTGTTTCTGTTTGTGCAAGTTCTTCATTCTCTAACAGCTTTTTAGCTTGCTCTTCTTTTGCACGAGCCAAGTTATAATCTGATTCGGCACCTTTCAAATCGTTCGTTTGACGTTTTAGCTGTGCCCTTGAATAATAACCCTGAAAAAAATCTGGATGTTCTTTTAACACAACATTTAAATCGCTTAGCGCTCCAGCAAAATCTCCAATTTCTGCGTTAAGCATCGATCTGTTCAAATAAGCGATGGTGTTTGTGGGCTCCAATTCAATAACTTTGTCAAAATCATCAATCGCTCTATTGTTATCGGCAACTTGTGCACGAAGAAGTCCTCTGTTAAAACGAGCAATTAAATTATCGCCATCCATCTCTATCACCCGATCATAATCGGACATTGCTCCACGTAAATCCTCCAGATGATATCGAACCAAACCCCGATTGATATAATTTCCTTCGAAATAGGGGTCTAAGCGAATGGCTTCATCCAAATCAGCAAGTGCTTTATTGTAATCTTTTTGCTGTAAATATAAAATTCCGCGTGCTGCGAATGAATTCGATGTGTAGGGATCTAATTCTATGGTTGTATCGTAGTTTTGTATGGCTGATGCAGTGTCTCCTTTTTCTAAATACATGGCTGCACGCATTAGATAAGCGGGAGTATAATCTGGAAATATTCTTAGTAGGTCATCGAATGTCTCTTCAGCTTTATCAAATTCCTTTAGTTCAATATTTACAATACCCATGTTAAGAAGGGTAATTTTATCTTCGGGAAGATAGGCGAGACTTTGTTCATAATCTTTTGAAGCACCTTCGTAGTCTTCACGATTTTGTCTGGCTGCACCTCTTAGTTGATATGCTGCTAACCAGTATGGGTTGCGTTCCAAACAGAGCGTGCAATCTTCTTCTGCTCCTTTGAAATCGTCCAAAAAGAATTTAGCCATACCCCGGTAGTAATAAGGCGCGGCCAAATAGGGTTTTGCACCAATGACTTGGTTGAAATACTGGATAGCTAAAACATAATCTTCGAAGTAGAGCGCATTACGTCCTATGAGTGTTACCCTTTCAGTATTTACTTGAGCGGTAGCAGCAGTTAAAGAAAGAACAAACAGAAGGTTGATTAATAATCTTTTCATAATTATAGTACTTCAAAAATTGTTCCACCCTTTCATCATTTAAGGGTTTGAAGCAATCAAAGATACGTATCCTGTGGAAGCTAAAAAAACTATTTTAGCAATATATAGAACGTTTATATTGAATTTAGTTTAATAGCTATCTATTAAATCAATGCGTAATACTGTTTGTGTAACTATTTTAATGTAATTAGGCGACGCTCTCCTTCTGATAAAGTAATAGCTACTTTTACTATATTCGGAGGCAATATAGTTTCTATCAGCTCAGGCCACTCAATAAAACAATAATCTCCACTGTAAAAATAATCTTCGTAACCAAAGTCATAGGCTTCTTCGATATTTTTGATACGATAAAAATCGAAGTGATAAATTGGATATCCATTTCCCATCTTATATTCATTGACAATTGAGAATGTAGGACTTGTAATATCTTCTGTAACACCCATACCCTGACATATTGCTTTGATAAAAGTTGTTTTGCCAACACCCATTTCACCGTAAAAAGCAAACACTTTGTTATCTCCCATTTCATTTATAAACTTTTGGGACACAAAATCTAATGAAGACAGACTATCTAATATAAATTCCATATTAAAAATTAGAATAAAGCAAATCATTATACCAATGCAAATTTAAATAAATAAACTGATAGTGACTTACTAAACTAATGATAGGAGCAGAAAAAGCAATAAAAGATTTAAAAACAAGGTGCATTGTGGAGGATAATAAGCATAAATAATCGTCAAAACAAATGATTTATTTACATGATTTGCTAATTTTTGCTATATTTGTTCTAAACAAAGCATCCATGATTTAATCTTGAAAAACCTAGTATGAGCATATCCGAAACATCACAGCGTTTTATTTCTCTTGAGGAAAAATATGGAGCACACAATTACACACCTCTTGAAGTAGTGCTATCAAGAGGAGAGGGTCCAATAGTGTGGGACGTAGAAGGGAAAAGGTATTTTGACTTCCTCTCAGCCTACTCTGCAGTTAATCAGGGGCACTGTCATCCAAGAATAGTGCAAGCGCTAACTGATCAAGCCAAGAAGTTGTGCTTAACATCTCGTGCATTTTACAACGATTGCCTGGGACCCTATGAGGAAATGATGAACAGAATATTTGGTTATGATAAAGTGCTTCCGATGAACTCTGGTGCTGAAGCAGTTGAAACTGCTTTAAAACTTGCAAGAAAATGGGCATATCAAGTTAAAGGAGTTAAAGAAAACGAAGCTATTATTGTTACTTGCAACGACAACTTCCATGGAAGGACAATCTCTATTATTTCTTACTCTACTGACGAAAATGCTAAGAAAGAATACGGGCCTTATACTCCAGGTTTCGAAACAATAAATTATAATGACACAAAGGCATTAGAAAATATTTTAAAAGAAAGAAGCAAAAACATTGCTGCATTTTTAGTGGAGCCCATACAAGGTGAAGCTGGAGTTGTTGTGCCCGATAATGGATATTTAAAAACTTGTTTTGATTTGTGTAATCAGCACAATGTGCTCTTTATAGCTGACGAGATACAAACGGGTATAGCAAGGACGGGTAAAATGTTGTGTTGTGACCATGAGGAAATTAGGCCTCACATTGTTGTGCTAGGCAAAGCTTTATCGGGTGGTGTGTTGCCCGTGTCAGCTGTTTTATGCGACAATGAAATTATGATGACTGTATCACCAGGGCAACATGGCTCAACATTTGGAGGATTCCCGTTAGCATGTGAAGTAGCCATGGCTGCATTAAATGTTGTTTTGGATGAAGACCTTGCATACAAAGCAGCAATATTAGGTGAAATATTCCGTGAAGAAATGAGCAAAATTAAATCTCCTTTCATTAAATCTATTCGTGGAAAAGGACTTTTAAACGCTGTGGTGATAGAACCTCAGAATGGTATAACTGCTTGGGATATTTGTGTTGAAATGGCTAATAATGGATTGTTAGCTAAACCAACTCACCAACACATCATTCGATTTGCTCCACCTTTGGTAATTACGGAAGAACAATTGATAGAAGGAATTGACATCATAAAGAAATCGATTAAATCGCTAGAGTAAAATGCATACTGCTAAAAAAATATTGTTGGTACGTCCAGCGAAGTTTGCTTATAATGAACAAACTGCCAAAAATAACTTCTTCCAAGGTAAACTCTCGATTCCGAACATCCACGAAAAAGCACTAGAGGAGTTTGATAACTTTGTGAGTGTTTTGCGCAGCAATAAAATTGATGTTGTTGTAGTGCAGGATACAATAGAACCACATACACCTGATTCAATATTTCCCAATAATTGGTTCTCTACACATTTAACAGGGGAACTTGTTTTGTATCCGATGTTTGCAGAAAATAGAAGGGCTGAAAGAAAAGCAAAAGTTATAAGTGTTATTGAAGAACATTTTAGCGCACATAAAGTTATAGACTTGACTGAGTGGGAAAGTAAAAATAGATTCCTTGAAGGCACTGGAAGTTTGATTTTGGACCATAACAATAGAATAGCTTATGCTTGCCGTTCTGAAAGAACTGACGACTTTGTTTTCGAGGAGTTTTACACAAAAATGAATTTTGAACCACAACTTTTTAATGCTCATGATGAAAATGGAAACAATATTTATCATACAAATCTAATGTTAAGCATTGGAGAGAAATTCGCAGTTATTTGCGGAGTGTCTATTACCGACAAAAAGATAAGAAGCCGTGTTATTGATAGCCTGAAAAGATCAAAGAAAGAAGTCATAGAAATATCTTTTGAGCAGATGAATAGCTATTGCGCAAACATCCTCGAAGTACTTAATTCGGAAAATGAATCTTGTTTGATTATGTCAGATGCGGCAAAGCATGCTTTTACAACATATCAGAAAAAATTATTAGAAAAACAAAGTAAAATAATCTCTTCGCCACTTCATATTATTGAACACATTGGTGGTGGTTCAGCTCGTTGTATGATTGCAGAAATTTTTTAATCGAAAATTAAATATTCAATTTCACATTATTATAAACTATTAAATCAAAAAAAATGGCACTAAGACAAGAGTTAAAAGAATTCATGTTGCGCGGAAACGTAATAGACATGGCAGTAGGTATTGTTATAGGGGGAGCTTTTGGGAAGATTGTTACATCATTTGTTAACGATATTTTGATGCCTCCGTTATCTATGTTATTAGGAAATACAAATTTCACAGATTTGAAATTTGTATTTAGAGAAGCAGTGATGAGTGGTGAAGAAGTTATAACTCCAGCGATTAGTTGGAACTACGGAAATTTCTTGCAAGTAGTTATTGATTTTTTAATCATAGGTGTTTCGATTTTCTTCGTTATAAAAGGAATAAATCAATTGAGACGTAAGAAAGTAGAAGAGCCAACTCCCGAACCAATTCCTGAGCCAACTAAAGAAGAAGTATTATTGACAGAAATCCGTGATCTTTTGAAGAAAGATTAAATTTAGGTTGGATTGAAATAATTTACTACTATAGTTATAAATCGAAGACATTAGATGAACTTTTCATTTAACGTCTTCGATTTTTTAATTTATAGAAAACGTGTATTGGGATTCAAATAATAAAAAAACAATATTGTGTAGTATAGAAAAGCTTTTCTCAAAAGTAATTAAAATATAAATAAAGAGCGCAATACAACATTTTTTCAGCAAATCATTTCAATATATCGATTATTTTAATTATTATTGCAATTATAGCAAGTGTAGATATAAATGTTATTTAAATCGATTACTCAAATAAACGTGATAAGTATAACTGAGTTAGTTTACCATTAAGGAAAATATAAATCCATTATAATATAAAACAAAATATCAACTTTAATAATTTTGAATTATGAACAAAAGATTATTTATTCTTTCGATTACTCTACTAATTACAAGTATGGTGTTCTCTCAATCGAGTGATTTTAATCATGAAATTGGAGTTTCACTAAAAGCATCAACTAATGGCTTTGGTGGTGACGTTTATTATCGTCCGCTAAAAAAGGTGGCAATAAAGGGAGGTTTTGAGTATCTAAACTTTAGCATTAAGTCCGAAACATTAGAACGTTATGTGGGTGAGGACCTCAATGTAACTATACCTATGCCTGCAGGAAATGATTTAAAATTCAGAACTGGTGCTAAAATAAAAACAGGAGCTTTGTCATTAGCTGTTGGTTATCAACCATTCAAAATGTTTTATTTAACGGCAGGTATTGGGAAAAACTTATTTTCATCTAATGTGACAGGAACACCTGTGAACAATCTTATATTTATAAGTCAAAATGTACCAGATGTAGGAACTGTTAGTCCTAAGATATCCAAAGAGGAACTTGGCATATTTAATATTTCAGTAAAACCTTCAAATACGATTACACCTTATGTAGGCATAGGGTTGGGAAGTTATGTGCCAAGCAACAAAAGGTATTCGTTTGCTTTAGAACTTGGAGCATATTATGTTGGGAACTATGTTTTAGAAGCAACATTACCACCAGGGTTAGATTCTAAAAACATAAATTACAATCCGACCATTACACAAGATAAAATAGATGAACATTTTAAAGCCATAAACGAAGAGATAGATAAAACTTCTAGAGACATAAATACCGAAGTAAATAATGCAATCAAAGAT
This sequence comes from Dysgonamonadaceae bacterium, assembly GCA_028708095.1. Taxonomy (GTDB): domain Bacteria; phylum Bacteroidota; class Bacteroidia; order Bacteroidales; family Dysgonomonadaceae; genus UBA2632. The sequence goes on along the minus strand of JAQVZQ010000152.1, from coordinate 264 downwards.
ATCAATGAAACAATTGAGAAATTTAAGATATATCCAGTTTTGAAACTAACAATAGGATTTAGAGCGTTTGAGTTTAAAAAATAAACAAGTAGTATTTATTCTTTACGATAAATATTGAATAAACTAATTCTCTAAAAGCAAAGAAGCCCGTTCAACATAACATTGAACGGGCTTCTTGTTTAAAAAAAAAGGCGGCTACCTACTCTCCCACTTAATTAGCAGTACCATCGGCGTAATTGGGCTTAACTTCTCTGTTCGGAATGG
>JAQVZQ010000151.1 GCA_028708095.1 Dysgonamonadaceae bacterium | reverse complement strand
CTTCTACTGTTTAAGTGAATGATTTGAGGGAAAGTCTCTTTCCCTACTCCACTTTCTCCTGTAATAAGAACAGATAATTCAGTAGGTGCTACTTGAAGTGCAGTATCAATTGCACGCTCCAGCTCATGGGACTCTCCAGTAATGCTGAATCGCTGTTTTATTTGTTGTATAACCTGTTTAGACATATATTTTTCTGAATTAGAATCGCTTTTGTTAGAGCGAAATAAGTTTATCCAAAGTTAAATAAATTATTTGGATTTGCTTAATTCATATGTTTTTGTTTTTAAGTAACTTCCAAATGATTCAAGATCTGAGTGTTTTGATTGTTCTTGCAATGTTATTGGTTCTCCTACGGTGAAAATCATCTCTTTGCCTTTTTTGTTATACAACTCATGACCGAGTCGTAAATTACGAAGACGCCAATCAACTAATCCCAGCAAATAAAAAAGAGATGAATTACGACCCGATATATGTATAGGTATAATAGGGACTTCTGCAAATTTAATAAGCTTTAGCACTGAGGGTTGCCAATCTCTATCCTCTATTACCCATTTACCATTACTTCTGATAAGATTTGAAATAGCTCCTGCAGGAAATAACCCCAAAGGATTACCTTTTTGAAGATGAGCAATACATTCCTTTATTCCACTCAAGCTAGAGACTCTATTAAAAACATCTGGATCATACGGATTTACAGTGATAAACTGTTCGGACATAGTGTCAATCATGCCTAAAATGAAATTCACCATCATTTTGAATTTGGGTTGATATGAACCAAGCAGTTCAATTTTTGCAATGCCGTCTACATGCCCATAGGCATGATTTGAAACTGTGATAAATGGCTGGTCTTTATATTTCTCTAGTATTTCACCATTTCTCACACTCCTTTTTATTTCTAATCCATCGAGCAAATGCGTGCAAAAATCTAAGCCAGTAAGATGTTTTGAATAATCATACACACTGTTTACATTATCTAATCCAGATAGTTTGAGTCCTTTTTTTGCTAAGAAAGTACCATTCTTTCCTCTGAATATTGAATGAACCTTTCTAACATCTTCCAGTGTTATTAATTTATCTTTCATTTGTCTCTTAAAAATGAACCGTAAATCCTTTCCAACTTAAAACAAGGCAAGGCTTTACGGTGTAATATTTAGGAATAAGGTCAGATATTTTATCCTATAATATCTTTTATTTCGTTTATAATTTTTTTTCCTAGCCTTACAGCTTCCTCAGGTGAAGGAGCCTCAGTATATATACGTATAATCGGCTCGGTATTCGACTTACGTAGATGTACCCACCTATCTTTAAATTCAATTTTAACTCCATCTATATCAATTATAACTTCCTTTTTGTATTTTTCTTTAATAGTTGAAAGAAGAGTATCGATATTTATTTCAGGAGTCAAGTCAATTTTTTGTTTCGACATGAAGTAAGATGGGTAAGTAGCTCGTAATTCACTCACCTTCATATTGGATTTTGCTAATTGAGTTAAAAATAAAGCAATACCCACAAGTGCATCACGCCCATAGTGAGATGCTGGATATATTACTCCTCCATTGCCTTCGCCACCAATTATAGCATTGGTCTCTTTCATTTTAGTTACCACATTTACCTCGCCTACTGCAGCAGCTGTATATGTAGCACCATGTTTTTCTGTAACATCCCGAAGCGCACGGGTTGAACTTAGATTTGAAACTGTGTTGCCTGGTGTATGTGATAATACATAATCTGACACAGCTACTAAAGTATATTCTTCACCGAAAGGTTCTCCATTTTCACAAATTATTGCCAATCTATCCACATCTGGATCAACAGCAAATCCAACATCTGCTCTTTTACTTTTTACTGATGATGCGAGCTCTGTTAAGTGTTCGGGAAGAGGTTCGGGGTTATGTGAAAAGTTTCCGTGAGGTTCGCAATGAAGCTCAAAAACTTCTTTTACACCTAACAATTTTAATAGCTCTGGAATCACTATTCCTCCTACTGAATTTACACAATCAATAGCCACACTGAAGTTGGCTTTACTAATTACCTCAACATCTACAAGTTCTAATGCTAAAATATCCTGAATATGAGCTTTTAAATAATCTTTGGTTGTTACTTTACCTAAGTCATCAACTTCGGAAAAAACAAAATCTTCTGATTCAGCAATACTTAAAATTTCCTTGCCAGCTTTTGCATCCAAAAACTCACCTTTATTGCCTAATAGCTTTAATGCATTCCATTGCTTAGGATTGTGACTTGCAGTAAGTATAATTCCTCCATTAGCATTTTCTTTTGTTACTGCTATTCCTGTAGTTGGAGTTGTTGCTAAACCAATATCTACAACATCAAAACCCATACCCATTAAAGTACCGACAACCAATTTATGAACCATATCTCCTGAAATACGAGCATCTCTGCCCACAACTATTTTTGAAGAGTTAGCTTGAGTTGTTTTTCTGATGTAGGCGGCATATGCTGCTACAAATTTCACTGTGTCAATTGGTGTAAGCCCATTTCCTGCTTTACCACCTATAGTACCTCGTATTCCAGAAATAGACTTAATAAGAGCCATTGAGATATAATTTTTAAATAATTATTGTTCGAATCGATAGTTAATCTCCTCATAATATGCTGTTTTGTATAATTGAATGTCTTGGGACAATCCCATTTTAAACGGCACAATCATTTTTACTTTTCCACGATCACCCATGTTCTTCAATGGTGCCACCCATGCTACCGATAAATATGTATTGGAATTACCATAAACCAACACTTCTGGTTGCAAACTACTTATATTCGAGTAGATCAAAGTATCTTTGGAGTCAATATATTTAAGACCTTTAAAACGGACATAAAACTCTTCCCCTCCTTTAATCCTACGTCCATTACCAGAATCAATAACATTGTAATATATACCTGAAGAAGTATCAAAATAAAATTCGTTGTCTTTAAAAACGCTATCTTTTGGATATTCCCTCAATACTTTAATATCGTTTTCATTTATAAAACGCTCTATTCTTTTTTTCTCTTCGTTTAAATTTTGAGCATATGTTTTATCTTTATTACAAGAAGAGAACACTCCAATTGTAATAATACATATCAATAAAGCTATTATTATTCTTTTCATTTTTTCTGTTGGTATATAATCCATTAAATTGATCGCAAAATTAAGCATTCCACTTTAATATAGTGTTATTTTGAAGCGTTTAATCTATTATCTATTCTTAAAATTGAGGTTATTTGCTAAATAGTCTTTGCAATAAAAGGGCAAAACACTGCGTTATTCTCATTTTTGAAACAATCTTTTACTTATATAAACTCCTTAATTTTAAAAACTTCGAAGGCTTTGTCCTTCCCCTTTTCTTATCAAAGACTTAAAAACAAAGGTTTTCTGGCAGGCACTAAATAAAAGTGTCTTCCAATTGGTCTGTATATTTTTCTAATCCATTTTCGAAAATTGATATTGCATCTTCTATTTCACCATAGTATTCTCCTCCCGATGCATTGAGATGACCTCCTCCATTGAAGAAATCAGCTGCAAACTCATTGCAGGGAAATTTCCCTTGAGAGCGTAAAGACACTTTCACCATTTGTTCATCTTCACGAATAAAAACCGAAAAAATAATGTCTTTAATATTTAATGGGTAATTTACAAATCCCTCAGTATCTCCTTTAGAGAGAGCGTATTGCTTTTGATCCTCTTTGGATAAGTAGATTAGCGCAGCTTTATATTCGGGATATACTTTCATACGTTCTGACAATGTAAAACCCAGTAATCTAAAACGTTGTTCACTATAGTTATTAAAAACAAGATTATAAATTTTATCTCGATCGACTCCTTTTTTTATAAGCAGACTTATAATCTCAAAGATTTCTGGATCATTAGAATTATACGTAAAGACACCAGTGTCTGTCATCATACCCGTATAAACACATTCAGCAATAACTGTCGTAATTTCACCATACTTACCCATTTCAGCTAAAAGCCTAAAAACAATTTCACTAGTAGATGAAATATGGGGATAAGAAATTGTTACATCAAATGTCTCATCAGGAGAAAGATGATGATCTATCAGTATTCTTTTTGCTGATGACTCCCCTACCTGATCACCTAAAGCACCTATTCGTTTTAAGGTATTAAAATCAAGACAAAAAATTAAATCGGCATTCTTAATTAATGCTTCAGAAACAGTAGGAATATATGTATTTACAACAATATTATCTGCGCCATTCATCCATTTAAGAAAATAGGGAAATGAATTAGGAACAATCACTCTCGCATCTTTCCCTATGTTACGAAGATAATGATACAATGCAAGTGATGAGCCCATAGCATCTCCATCAGGAGACACATGTGTTATAATAACAATCTTATTGGCTCTTTCAATTTGAAACTTAGTTTGAGTCAATTGGACTTCTGAAATTAAATTTGTAAAGGGTAGTGGTATATTCATGCAATAATACTTCGTTTATAGTAGTAATTTATTTTTGACGAAGTACAAAACTACTAAAAATTTATGGAGTAAGCCCCCAAATCAGAAATATCGTGAATTGGTATATTTAATTTCAAACACTCTCCAGCAATTTTTTTTGCTGCATAATGAGAAATAGAAGAGTCAATAATAACTTTTTTTGGTTTGAAAAAAGGAAGCAATTGATACATTGAAAAAGTATTATCAGAAGAAAGTATTAGATAATCTATCGGAATAACTTGAGTATTCGTGGAGTATTTAAATAAGTTTTCAGTAAGTAAAATAACTTTCCTCGTAGGATGAGCAACTACTTTATTTGATAGCTCTTGCAAATCAATCTTATTATTATTTATGTTGTATCCCATCTCTATCTTGGAGAAGTTATTGTAAACAAAGAAGTGATTAACGGGTCGCTTTAAGTTTGAAAAAATAATTGTCAATAAGATAAGTTCCACACTCAATAAGGAGAGGGTTAGTAACCTAGGATTTTTACGTAGAACAAAAAATGCAAGGGAGTATATCATTGTAAAAACTAATATAACTTGAAGTATAGAAATGTGATTGCCTTGTAGAAGAGCTATTGGCAACGTTTCAAAGAAATAAATGATCTTCAAAACACTTTTTATAATAAACTGCATAAATATGATTATCAGTTCATGTATTTGGCTTAATACAGTTATGTTTAAAACTGTGAGAAAAGAGAGTGAAGTAATAGCTACTGCTAAGTAGATAATAACTCCAATAAAAGGTATTATCAATAAGTTAGACACAAAAAAATAAGTGGGGAAAGTCCCGAAATAATAAAGAGCCAAAGGAAAAACACCTAATTGAGCAGCAATTGAAATCGTTGCTAAACTCCAAACATAAATAGATACCTTTCGTTTAGGTTTATAAAGTGAGGAGAGTTTAGGTTGAAAAAATAGAATTGAAAACACACTCATAAAGCTTAATTGAAAACCCACATCGAATAGATAGAATGGATTAGCAATTAAGATGAAAAAGGCTGCTGCAAAAAGAGTGTTATAACTAAATCCTTTTGTGTGAAACATGTTACCAATACAAAAAAGAGACAACATTAAGGCAGCTCTGATAACTGAAACAGGCATACCAGTAATAAAAACATATCCCCATAAAAACAGTAAAACAATAATCTGCCTAATAAGAACCATCTTTCTCCGTCTTCCAAGAAAAGAAAATAACGATACAATAAGAACATACACAATTCCAACATGCAGTCCACTAACTGCAAGAACGTGAGATGTTCCGGATGCACGAAAAGCCTGTTTTAAGTTGTTAGTTAAATCAGCTTTGTAGCCAAGTGTAAGAGCAGAAAGAAAAGCAAATTCATCATGCTTTAATCCAAAGGTTTTATAAATATCCAAAATATGAGACCTTGCCAATAAGGCTTCTGTTTTCAATGAAAATTTATATTCTCCTGTCTTCATCCACTTTGACGAATCAATATATGCAGTTCCAGAAAACCCCTTGCCTTCCATATAAGCTGTATAATCGAATTCATTTGGATTTCCTAAGTTTTTAAAAGGATTAATCCTTGTGTTAACTATAATTTGATCACTTGGTTTTAATGATTTACTCAAACTATCGGGTGCAAAATATAGAAGAACTTTTTTATTGACCGGTGAAATCAACTTCACTTCGCAGGCAACAGAGCGTTTCTTAGGTTGTGGTAAATCTAATACTTCACCAACAAAAGTACTACTTCCTTCAGGAAAATTATAGGAAACAAGTTCAGTGCGATATCTATAGGAATGAATTGCAAAAGAGAAGAGAAACAATATTAATCCAGTTCCAAACAACCATTTCAGTTTATGATAAGACTTTCTCGGTTTAAAAAAAGAAAAAAGGATGATAACAAATCCAATTACACCTACAATATATAAGTAATGAGAAGATGAAATGAATTTGCCGAAAAGTATTCCGACAACAATAGGAAGTAGCAATCTTAAAAACGGCATTCGCCCTATACTGACCATTCAAAATAGTTTTATTGCTATTTTAAAACAATGACTGCTTGAAATCTCTATACACTACAGAGCTTTAAGTTGATGTATTCTCTTATGTGGGTTTTCTGAAGAAAAAACAAAACTACCTGCCACTAAAACATCAGCCCCAGCATCAACCAGAAGTTTACCTGTATCTAAATCAACACCACCATCAACTTGAATAAGAGAATGTGATTTTTTTTGAACAATCAGATTTTTCAAATCGTCCAGTTTAGACAAAGTATTGTGTATAAACTTTTGTCCGCCAAAACCAGGGTTAACTGACATGAGAAGCACCATGTCCAAATCTTGAATAATATCTTTGAGTAATGAAATGGGTGTATGCGGATTAAGGGTCACTCCTGCTTTCATCCCTTTATCCTTTATGCCATGAATTGTGCGATGTAGATGAGTACATGCTTCGTAATGGACATTCATCATATATGCACCCATGGTTGCCACTTCATCAATAAACTTTTCTGGTTGAACAATCATAAGATGGACGTCCAATGGTTTATTTGTTATTCCTTTTAGTAAATTCATTATGGGAAACCCAAATGAAATGTTTGGAACAAAAACCCCGTCCATAACGTCCAGATGTAACCAATCAGCCTCGCTATTATTGATCATATCCACATCTCGCTTGAGATTTAAAAAATCGGCTGAAAGTAATGAAGGTGCAACTAAATGACTCATAAATAAAAATTTTTATTTCAAAGATACAAGTTATTTATTTAAAAAGAAAGAACTAATAAAAGGATAAGCTTTATTTTCTCACTAGCTCATTTTTCATTATTGTTTCAAATTGTCTAATATTCAATAAAAATTACACGAAAACTACTGAAAAAACATTAAAGAAACGCTTGTCATCGTCTTTTTATATCTATATTTGCGTTGGTTATTAAACATAAAATAAATTCCTATGAAAAAAATTCTATTTATAAGTATTATAGCTCTCATATTTGCAGCATGTCAAAATAAATCTGCATATACCATTCATGGTACTATTCCAGATGAAACATATGAGGGTCAGCCTGTGTTTATTGAAAAATGGACAGATTCTGTTATGGTTAAAGTAGACTCTACAAACATCGAAAACGGTAAGTTTCAATTTAAAGGAAACACTAAACACTCAGTTTTACGTTTTATAACCTTAGGAGAAAATGATAAAAAAGATCGTTCAATTGTAATGGTTGAGCCAGGACAAGTTAATATAACCTACGATTCAATTTTCCATATAACAGGTTCAGCAATTAACGAAACATACAGTGATTTTAATTTGAAACAAAGAGACCTGACAACTAAAATACGTACTCTTTCAAATCAATATAATGCAGCTATGTCAAACGAGACCATGACTGAATCTTTAGATACTGAACTAAAATCAGCTTACGAAAAAATAGCTAAAGAATCAAAAGAACTGAACTACGGTTTTATAAAAAACAACATAGACAATGAACTAGGTCAATATCTATTCATGACCTCTTCTGGAATGTTTGATATTGATCAGCAAAAAGAAATTCTAGACATGACAGACGACGAATACAAATCGAAAAAGAACATTAAACGCATCGTCGATCAAATCGAAGCAATGGAGAATGTTGCTGAAGGGAAAGTCTTCGTTGATTTCACAATGAAAAATCCTAATGGCGAATATGTTTCATTATCAGATTATGTAGGAAAAGACAAATATGTTTTTGTTGATTTCTGGGCGTCATGGTGTGGTCCATGTCGCGATGAAATGCCAAACGTTGTAAATGCATATAACAAATACAAAAACAAAGGATTTGAAATTGTGGGCGTTTCATTAGATAAAGATGAAGATAAATGGATTCAAGGAATTGAAGATTTGAATATGACTTGGCCACAAATGTCAGACCTTAAACTTTGGGAAAGTGAAGTAGTTGGATTGTATGCAATTCAAAGTATACCTCACACTGTATTGTTAGACAAAGAAGGTAAAATAATAGCAAAAGATTTGCGTGGTGAGGAATTGGATGCAAAACTAGCTGAGCTAATGAATTAAAAATAAGAACTACATTATAAGGTTTATAATAGACTCAAAGCCACATTTTAAATAAGATGTGGCTTTTTGCTAATTACAACGTCCAAAATCATCTTTTCCAAACGATAAATTCAATAGTAAACTAGGTTTTACCAATATCAAACCTTAAATCTGCTTACGTATTCGATTTTTATAATTATTTTTGCACAAACAAATGATCATGATGCCTGATAAGCTATATCTTTTAATTTTACTTATCCCATATTTTCTCATGGGCTATGCTCATGATACTTTCTCGCAAAGTAAACAAACGTTTACAGTTGTTCTGGATCCAGGTCATGGTGGCAAAGATCCTGGTGCTATTGGATCTATGTCTAAAGAGAAAAATATTGTACTGAGCGTCGCAAAAAAACTGGGTGATAAAAT
>JAQVZQ010000150.1 GCA_028708095.1 Dysgonamonadaceae bacterium | reverse complement strand
AGATCATTCTTTCCGGACGTCGCATCAATGATGGCATGGGCGAGTATGTGGCCGATCAGGTGGTGAAGTTGATGCTCAAGAAAGGGATTCAGGTGCTTGGGTCAAATGTGCTGGTTTTAGGCTTTACATTCAAGGAAAACTGTCCCGACGTGCGCAACACCAAGGTGATCGACATCATCAAAACGCTGGAAGAATACAATGCCAACGTCACCATTCACGATCCCTGGGCTGATCCAGCCATTGCAAAGCATGAATATGGTGTAAAACTGCACAATGAGCTACCTGAGCAACATTATGATGCGGTTATCCTTGCAGTGGCACACAATGAATTCAAGGATCTTGATATCTCCAGCATTTCCAATGAGAACAGCGTGGTGTATGATGTGAAGGGAATTTTGAGTGAAGAGGTGATTGATGGGAAACTTTAGTATAAGTGAATAACAAACAATGATATACGATTATTTGAATTAACTTTTTTGAAAACAAAAGGTATAATTAGGAGTTTTAAGAAAAATACCCGGGCACGACAAGTGTTGGGTTTATTTTCTGTAAATATTATTGGTCTACCAATTGGAATTATAACAAGTATTGTAATAACAAGATATCTTGGAGCACAAGAGTATGGTGACTATAGGTTTATTCAAAGCATTTTCAACTTTGCAATTATTATTTTTTCATTTGGTTTTTTCCAAGCCGGAAATCGCGCCTTAGTATTGAATCATGATAAACAGAAAGCAAAAGAATATTATGGTGCAGAGTTGATTATAACTGGAGGAATATTTATCCTTATGTCAATATCTTTAGTCTTGTACGCTCTGATTGATAAAAATCTTCAAGATAAAGGGTTGGATAAATTTTTACTTTTTGTGATTCCATTTGGCTGGGTTTTCTTATTAAATAGATATTTTGAAACACTTTTTCAGGCAGACAATCAAATACGTAAATTAGGAGAAGTAAGATTATATCCCAAAATTGGCTTTTTGCTGGCAGCTTTACTGATCTACTTCGTACTTATGAATGTTCAGACTAATCGCCTCGCCGTGATTTATGGATTGTATCTGTTAACAGAAATTGTTGTATATATTATAATACTCTTAAGACTCAATGTTTCATTTAAAAATTTCAAACAGCGTTTTCAAGAGATATGGCATTATAATAAAACGTTTGGATTCAATGTATATTTGGGTAGCATTTTTGCTGTCGGATTTGCACAACTTACCGAAATTTTAATTAGTTATTTCGGTATCGACAATAGTGGTGTCGGCTTTTACTCCCTAGCTATTACCTTTACTTTGCCTTTATCATTTATTCCTAATACAATAGCTACAACCCATTACAAAGATTTCTCAACGAGTATTAAAGTCCCTCGTAGATTATTACTTATTACTATAGGATTAAGTGTTACATCATTGATAGCTCTCTGGTTATTGGTGCCACCATTTGTTACATACTTATATGGAAAAGAATTTGAAAGTGTGATTTTATTAAACTTTGTAGTGAGTTTTGGAGTTATTGCGCATGGATTTGGAAATTTTTTCAATCGTTACTTGGGAGCTAATGGTCAAGGGAAAGCATTAAGAAATAGTGCTATTATAGTGGGAGGGTGTACGATGATTCTAAATTTATTGTTAATACCTAAATGGGGTGAAAGCGGTGCTGCATATTCTAAGTTAGCATCTGGTTTTGTATATTTGATTCTTATGCTTACTTTTTATCTTCAATTTGTAAATATGAATAAAAGACACAAATCTTAATTCGTGCTAAATAGAAAAATGATGAAAAATATATTTATTGTATCAAAAGCAGATATAGTATATGGTAATACTGCAGCTGCAACTAGAATGAATAACTACGCAAAAGCCTTATCAAATAAAAACAAAATATATATGCTTTCTTTTGATAAATTACTAGATTCCAGCGAGTTTATTGAAGCTAAAAAAAACATATTCACTATTCAGGAAAATAAGAAAGATAATATTAAAATATATGATATCATTTCAACAATAAAAGCTGTTGTCAAATTTAATAAATTATATAACGGAATATGTGGTGATAAATATATTATATACTATCCTAATACGAATACAATATTATTTGATATTATTTTACTTTTATTATACAGGAAGAATTTATTTGCTGAAATAAATGAAGTTAGGAAGTTCTCTTCTGAAGGTCAAACAAGACTTGTTTCTAAAATAAGATTATATTTATATTCTTTAATTTATGAATCAACCCTTAAGTTTTATAAAGGAGTTATATATATATCTATGAATATAAAATTGTATTACAAAGAAATGAATAATAATAATTTAGTGATTCCTATATTATCTGATTTTAATAGTATTAATACTTATAAGAAAGAACATGTGATTGGAAATGAGGGATTACTATTTTTATTTACGGGAACAGTATCATTTGCTAAAGAAAATCTTGAAGAATTAATATTTGGTTTTAAACTGTTTACTGAAAAATACAATAATTCTAAACTGTATTTTTATGGTTCAATTACCGATAATAACAAAAATAAATTACTTCATATAATTTCAGATTTAGATTTATCGGACAAGGTGAAATATAAAGGTAATCTAGATAGAAATGATATTAAATATATTTTAGCAAAAGCAGATTGTCTACTTTTGCCAAGGAACAATAATAAACAAAATTATTATGGATTTTCTACTAAGTTGGCAGAATATGCTATTTCAGGTACTCCTATTATTTTAACAAACACAGGTGTTATTGGAGATTATTTTAAAGATAAAGAGAACTGTTTGCTATGTGAAGGATACAATCGTCAAAGTTTTAAAGACAAATTTATAGAGTTTGTTTCTTTAGATAAAAATGAAAAAATAAGGCTTTCTAGTAATGCATTAGAAACAGCGAGATTACATTTTGATTACAGGAATTATTCCGACATCCTAGACGAATTCATTCAATAATTAAAAGTATCTTTTAAAACCCCTACAACTATCTTGTTTTAATTCAATTACGCAAGATTAAACAATTATAATAAGATACAAATGAATATATCAATAACTATTATTACTTTAATAATTTTAATTATTGGAGCATTTGTGCAATTAAAAGTTTGGGGTACACGAGCGTTGTTGTCACCTGGTCTTTATTTCTCAATAATATGGAGTATAGGAGTGATTGGGCTACTTATTTTTAAATCCCTTGGCTTACTTTTAGAACCATATCCCCAATATATTGACGAATTAAATATTTTAATTGCATATACTAGTCTATGCTTTACACTTTTCGTTAAACTTGGGAGAAAAAAAATTGATAGTAACTCTATTGTTGAAATTAATTTTTTATCGTCATTTAGTTTGTTTAAGGGTATTGCTATCTTTTATCTAATTATTGCTGTATATGTTTTTATTACTGAAGGTAGCGGTTTAGATTTTGGGAAAGCAAGAGATAATATGCGTTCAACAATTGAAAACCGATCATTTATAGTTGGTTATTTCAGGTTGCTATCTTTACCATTATCAATATATGCTGGATCAAGATTAGTGAAAATTTTAAGCAAGAAAGGTTCAAGTTCAATAATAAAATATATTACTCTTTTGCTACCATTTATTGCAGACACCTTGTTTTCATTTACCGAAGGAGGTCGGGTTGCTATGGTTTACTCTATGTTAATGTATATAGTCGGAGGTGCTATATCTTTGCCAATAAATTTTGACTTTAGACAATACAAAAAAGTCATTCTAAATGCTTTGTTATTCATTATATTAATAAACGTGGCTATATCTTGGGTAGCCTCTATAAGAGCCGATGCAGATAGGAATTCATCAAAGGTAGCTTTAATTAAAGATGAATTAGGTCCCTTCTCATTCCTTTATGGAGCCATGGATTATGTACAGGTATCCTATTTAGGATATCAATATAGGCGAGTTGATGCTGTAGATTCTAAAGACTTAGGTTACGGAATATACACGTTTAATGGTTTTATTAACTGGCAAATACCATTTTTAGGTCAACTTGGGGTAAAAGACGCTTCAATAGCTCATATATTTGATGTTTATTATCATAATCAAGAAACATACGATTATGATCGTGATTTTTATTATGTAACACATTCTGCTTACATACCTATCATTAAAGATTTTGGTTTTAAAGGTGCATTTATTGCTATTCTCATAATAGTATATCTCACTCACTCTCTTTTTGTGAAAATTCAGAATAGAAAAATTATACGATACGCAACAACATTTTTCTTTTTCTATTTATTTTTTAATTATTGGTCAAAATCAAATTTTTATGGTACTCTTTCTAATTCGATATTAATTCCTCTTTACTCTTTTGTTATTATAGATATTGTAAATTATTTTTCGAAAAGAAGTTCATGGTCAAATTGACTTATGAATATTTCATATGTGTAAAACAAATATGAGAAAATCGCTAGAAGTATTTACTTTTATAATTCCAAGTCTTGAATCAGGTGGGATGGAAAGAGTGATGAGTGAGATCATTAAATATATTTCAAAGAAAAAACATACTGAATGTCATTTGGTATTATATGGTAGAACCAGAAAAATATTTTATGATTTGCCTAATAATGTAAAAATATACAAGCCACATTTCAAATTTAATAATAAATATCGATCATGGATGACAATAGAAACAATGAGTTTTATCCGTTCAACCATAAAAGAAATAAAACCAAACATTGTATTAAGCTTTGGTGAAAGATGGAATAATCTTGTTTTACTTTCATTGTATGGTTTAAAAATTTCAACGTTTATTTCTGATCGTTCATCACCCAATAAAAATCATGGGCTTATTCACAATAATTTACGAAGAGTATTGTATCCACAAGCTACTGGTGTTATTGCACAGACTGAAAAAGCTAAAGAGTTATTTAAAACACAGTTTAACAACAGTAATATTCAGGTGATTGGTAATCCGATTCGGGAAATAATGAATATAAATGATGTTAAAAGAGAGAATATTGTAGTTTCTGTTGGTAGATTAATTAACACAAAGCATTTCGACAGATTGATTGATATTTTTTCGAAAGCAGAAACCAAAGACTGGAAATTAATAATAATTGGTGGAGATTCTAATAAGCAATCGAATAGCCTTCGACTGTATAATCAAATCAAAGAATTAAAGTTGGAAAACAAAATAATACTGAAAGATGTACAAAAAAATATAGATGAACATCTTCTTAAAGCTAGTATTTTTACTTTTACTTCTAGCAGCGAGGGGTTTCCGAATGTTATTGGTGAGGCAATGAGCGCAGGGCTACCTGTCATCGCTTATGATTGTTTAGCTGGACCATCAGAAATGATAGAAGATGGAAAAAATGGGTATTTAATACCTTTGTTTGACGATACTTTATTTGTGAATAAACTACAAAACCTAATAGATAACAAAAAACAAAGAGAAAAAATGGGTTCTTATGCAAAAGAAAGTATCAAAAAGTTTTCGACAGAAAGAATATGTGAGCAATTTTATAATTTTATAACATCAAATTCATAAACTAAAATAAATGACTAAACTTTTGGTGTCTTGTGATCAATATGCATATAAATACGAAGAAAAATTCTATCTTAAAGAGTTTGGGTTTCAATTAGTAAATAGGTATTTAGATATTTTTAATCATGTGTCATTCTTGGTAAGATCAAAAGAAGTATTTTCTGAATCAGAATTAGGTATACATAATATCCCGATCACTGATGATAGAATAAAAATCATTCCATTACCATTCTTTCAAGGCCCGAAAGAATATTTAAAGGTATATTTAAAGTTAAACAAAGCTATCCGTTCTTCAGTGGATGGACATGATGCTGCGATTTATAGAATACCATCAACGGTAGCTTTTAAAAGCATGCAAATAGCAAATAGGAAAAAAATCCCCTATGCAGTTGAGGTTGTTGCGAACCCACTTGAATCACTTAAAAATTCGGGAAGTGTATTAAAGAAGTTATTGATGCTTTTAGTTCATCAGCAACAAAAAAGAGCTTGTAGAAATGCATACGGTGTATCTTACGTCACCAAGAGCAACCTTCAGAATATTTATCCCGTTAATAAGGAAGGGTATTTTGAATCATTTTACTCGTCTGTGGAGCTGCCTGATTCATTTTTTTATTCACCAAGAAAATATCCTTCAGACAAACCGTTTATTATCTGCCATGTATCGAATCATATTAAATCACTTGACAAGGGTCACTTAACAGCAATTCAAACAGTTAAAATGTTGTCCGACAATGGATTCTACGTCAAGGTAAAATTTGCGGGTGACGGCAATATGATACCTCTACTTAAAGAAAAAGCCGCTGAATTAGATGTTTTAGACAGGATAGAGTTTGTTGGTTTTTTAAAACATCATGAATTGAGAGAATTTCTTATATCTTCTGATTTGATGTTATTTCCGTCGAAATCTGAAGGATTACCGAGAGTTCTTATTGAAGCAATGGCTACCGGTTTACCATGTTTGTCATCTCCAGTTGGAGGAATCCCAGAGTTATTATCAAATGACTTTTTATGTCACTATACCAATGTATTTTGTTTTACTGATAAGGTTATAAGATTTATCAATGAACCTGAGTTTTATGAAAAACAAAGCGAGGTAAATTTTAATAAAGCAAAAAAATACACTGTTCAAGAGCTACAGCCTAAAAGAGCGGAGTTCTACAAAAGACTTCATGAAACAATTTATTTATAGAAGTTCACTAAATGAAGGAAAAAAATGATATTAAAATCACTCCGCTTCTTTTTCTTGAAGATGAAAGACTCCTCGGATATAAAAATGGATATATATATACCATCAATAGCAGAACTTTTGAAACAATCGAAAAGTGTTTAATTTGTAAATCATTTAAAGAAAGATTCTTGTATAGATTTTCTTTAATCCGTAGGTTGTTGCGCTTAGGAGTAAGAACTGTTATTCAATCTGATAGTGAAACCGTATTGATATTTATCAATAAAAGAATTTATGAATTCAATATTTTGGATAAGACAATTTCCGCGGGATATAGTCCGGAAAAAGGTGTAAGAGCATTATATTTTTCTAAAATAGATTCCATAGATGGATTTAATGATTCAATCGTATTTGGTGGCTATTTATCGAATCCTGAAAAAAAGCAAGTCCATATTTACAAAAGAGTCGGAATTGATGCATGGGGAGTCATTTTTACTTTTAGTGGAGGGGAAATAAACCACATACACAATATTATACCGGACACTTATAATCAATGTGTATGGATCTTAACTGGTGATTCTGATGATTCAGCTGCTATATGGAGAGCTACTGATAATTTTAAAAAAGTAGAAAGGATCCTTTCTAACAACCAAATATACCGAGGGTGTATTGGTTTTCCTACAGAACAAGGATTATTATATGCTACAGATGCACCATATTTTGACAACTCTATTCGATTACTTCATAATAAGGATGAAAAGTGGATCTCAGATAAAATATTTGACATCCCAGGGTCATCAATCTATGGCTGCGCATTTAATGACAAATATGTTTTTTCAACGACTGTTGAACCGGACGGTAGAGATTCCTCTCTTTTCAAATTACTTTTCTTCCAAGAAAGAGGCGTGGGTATAAAAGACAATTATACACATATCTGTATAGGGAACACTAAAGATGGATTCAAAGATATATATAAGTTAGAAAAAGATTATTGGCCATTTATCTTTCAATTTGGCACTATTAGGTTTCCGGTTGGTGATAATCCAACGAGTTATTTGATATTTGAGCCAATTGCGACTAAAAAATATAATTTAAATTTTCTCAAATTAAAAATTGAATGAAGAAAACAATATCTCGCATCTATAATAAGATTGTTTTAGCTTCACCTAAAGTAGAAGTTATGCTGAGAAAAATGTATTGGCATAATGTTGATACGTTTTCAACATTATCTCCCTATAAAGACAACAGAATAGATAGAAACGAAGAACTTCATTTTGAAGATGTATTAGATTTTCTGTCAAAAAATGGAGTCGGGGAAAGTAGCAACATCGTAGTACACTCCTCTTATGGAAATTTAAAGCCTATATCCCTCACCCCTAAGGATGTTATTCAAAAATTAATTGAGTTTATTGGTAAGGGCGGTACTTTAGCAATGCCTGTCATTCGGAGATTCAAGGAAGATACATTATCATTAACAGATCATTTAGAAGACAAGATACAGGAGATAGTATGCACCTACGATGTAAAGAACACAGCAGTAACCTCTGGCATTCTAAGCACTACCTTGATGCGGCTGCCAGATAGCATCACAAGCAAGTTTCCTTTGAATCCATTAACTGCATTTGGACCGCTCGCAAAACACATGATGGAAAATAACTTAGAAGGCGAATTACCTTCACCCCATGGCCCGAACTCATCATGGAAGTTTTGTGCCGATCATGATGCCTTTGTTATATACTTAGGAGTTGATTTCGGACATCATTTGACTATGCAGCATGTAGCCGCAGAATGTAATCCTAATTGGGATATTGAGGATTTTTATCTTGAAAGAAAATTCAAGATAATCGACGAGACAACTTCAATTACCAAAGCCATTAAAGAAAGAAGACTCAAATGGACGATGTTTCTAGCAGAAAAAAATGTAAGAAAAGAGTTGTTGGAAGAAGGCATCGTAAAAAGAACAACCATCAATGATGCTCCCGTCTGCGTACTGAAAGCAAATGATTTAATTAGTTTTTATAATAATCATAAAGAAAAATATTATCCGTATTTTATATAAGCTATCGGAAATGCTTACATTTGCAATTTAGAATCAATTATTTATCAAGATATTTTGCGTTAACTATTTTAAATTTAAGATCACTAGTGTCCCGTTAAGATTCGCTGAAACTGAATAAGTTAGGAAAATCATCCACGGGAGTTGAAATTTGGTATTTGTTAAACAATTGATTTACAGGGATTTTCTCAAACAGCACAAAGCCTACAG
>JAQVZQ010000149.1 GCA_028708095.1 Dysgonamonadaceae bacterium | reverse complement strand
CCCATGTCTTAATTTTTTATTTTCGTAATACTAAGATAAGACATTTAGGGCTGATTTCCTCGTTTGGAAATCAGCCCTTTTACTTTCTGATTATTCGCATCAAAAAAACTTTTAGCGGACACTAATATTCTGCAATATATTCTGATTTATCGCTTTCAATAAGCTTCTTCTCGTCAATTTTGTCAACATCACTCCATTCAGCACTTTCATAATTTTTAATTATGCTGCGTAGTTTAGCTCTGATTGTTTTAAAATGAGGGTCTTCCTTTGATAGGAGTCTTAATTTTCTGTCAGCAATGAGCGCTCTGTCATAGTCTAATTCGTTTGCGATAAAGCCTTTTTTTATTATTCTCTCTATGTTGAATTCGGTTTTCATTATTCTATGTATCCTTTATTTCTTAACCCTTTTTCAATGGTTGATTTATTGTTTTTAAATGTTGATATGTATTCTTGATGAGTACCTGCCCAAATATGTACTCTCATTTGCGCTTTATAACCCGTGTATTTCTCTTGCGAAATCTCTTTCTGCTTCGCAACACACCCCAATGAAATAAAAAATTCGATTTCATGGGACAAGCCATACAAATCGGTGCTACACCAATTTACTGAATAGTTGATATAAAATCCTCTACGCTTTTATATTTCTGAGCAATTTCTTCAATTTCAATACATCTGGAATTCATAATTAATATCCATTTAGCGAAACACAAAGCAGCGTAAAGCTTCTCATCGTCATCACTAACTGAGTAATCACGTATCATATAATGCATCAGATACTCCAGTTGATACCAGCTGTTTCGCAATAGAACGAAACAAATATCGTCTTCAGGTTCGTTTCCCCACGATTGGTAGCTTGGATTGATATTTTTCCGTATAAAATTGTCAATTTCATCTGAAGTTGCCCCCTCAGATTTTTCATCAGAACTTTCTTCTATTATAGCAACCAAATTATTAATGATACTATCACATATAAAAGAAGTTCCATCATAAACTCCTCTACTTTTCCCCTTTACACTGAGTTCTGATATTTTAAGCAACACATCCTTGAAGTTCATTTTCTCACCAAGTTGCACATACTTTGCGAAAGAGCTTAGCATTCTACTCCTAAACTCAAAATAATGCTCTTCCATTAAAGCGGCTTCCTCCCATATAAAATTTGTATCTTGAATTTGAATAACATCAAATATTTCTTTTTCAAAACCAGATAATATTGGACTTGGGACAGTATTAATAAAGATAACATTTTCATAATTCCCGATTACACGCTTAGCACAACTCAATGCAAACCAAGCCATGGTGTTGTGCTGTTTCTCTCCATGAAAGATGATTACACTATCCGAATTGTAACCAATAATTGAGTTTCGCTTGATGGGGAGGTCAATATCATCCCAGGTGTAGTTCTCTAAAGGAGTAGCGATAACAGACACTCCAATCTTTTTAGCAAACCGATTTGCATATTTATGCGTTTTTTCTCGTTTGCCAACGGTCACAATTTCTTTGATAGAGTCGATGTCGAAGTGTTTTCTAACTTCTGCTTCAACCAGATTTTCATCCAACCCTTCATATTCTCCTGTAAAGATTATTCCAAGTTTTCTTGCTTTAGATTTTTCAATCGCACTTTCTTTCTCAATTGTTCTTTTGATACTTATTCGATTTGTAAGGTTGCCCATAATGTTAGATGTTTTTGATGGTTATATTATAATTTAATGGAATGTTTTTGTATAGAGTATTGGTGTTTTAGTTATAAGTGGGGGCTTTGTCACTTGCTTGCAATCGTTAGCTCAAATATATATAAAGTCATGAGCCGATTAAGTGTTTTAATTGGCTCATTGTTAAATAATAGCCTGTCAACATGTCATAATTCTGTTTTCTCAACAAACTTAACAGACTTGATATAAAGCAACCTGTTAGGATAGTTAATAATTTAAAGCGTTTTATTCTTGTACAATGCAAGCATCTCTTGCAAACTTACTATTGTATGTCCATTTATACTAAAGGACTTAATTACTAATTAAGTTTTAAATGATTTTAGTAAAATAGTGGATGGCAATTCCATCCACTATTTGAAATTTTTTTAGGCTGGTCTGGTTCCTGTTTTTTTACATTTTCTATCAAATGTATAAATATAACTACCTTTTTTTAAATTAAAAGAGTTTCCTATTGCATTTTTAAAATCGCCATTAGATACAGAAAGAGTTCCCAGTCTTTTAGCTTTCTCATCATAAGTGTAGTAATAACTCCCTTTTTGAAGAATAATAAAATCTACTCCAGCTCCCATTAATTCACCATTTGACACTGAAAGTGTTGCTGATCTTTTCCCATCACTGTCAATAATGTAGTAATAGCTCCCTTTTCTTTGAACGTCTGAAATTGCCATGTTTTTAATTTAATTAGATGCTGCTTACTCTTTTCGGTTTTCAGCTTCCCCGTATTTTTATTTAATATAAAAGTCAATTAACCCATTTAATACTCCCACTCTACATGTTTAAAAGGCAACCTATTCAATTCATCCCGATAGAATCGCCATTTGGGCATAAACGTGTCCATGTATTTTACGAACTGATTGTTGTGGTTGCGTTCTAACAAGTGAACCAACTCGTGAACAATAATGTATTCAAGACAATCAAGTGGTTTTTTAGCCAACTCCAGGTTTATCCAAATATTTTTCGTGTCAGTGTTGCAAGAGCCCCATTTAGTCTTCATTTTTCTCACCCTCACATTATTAGCTTTCACACCCATTATCTTCTCCCACTTCTCCACCATCTTAGGAATAGTTGCTTTCAACTGCTCTCTATACCACTCTTCTATTATCTCTTGACGCTTTTCAACAGATGTATCTGGTCGTACATACAATTCAAGATTACTGTGTTTAAGCACTACCTTTGGCTTGGCATCATGCTCAATTATTTTCAACAAATATCGTTTGCCTTGATAGTAGTGATTCTCTCTTGAAACATACTTTCTTGGAGCTTCCCTATCTTGAGCTTTAAAAGATACCTGTTGAGTTTTTATCCACTGCAGTTTATCGATTACAAATACACGAATAGTATCCAAATCCATCCTCAATGGAGCAGCAACTTTCACTTTCCCATCAGGCGGATAGACACTCAAATGGATATTCTTAATATCCTTCTGTTCTACCTCAATTATTATATCTCCCAATTTTATCTCCTGCATTAGTACTCTTTCTGTTCTTTAATTATGTTGAAAATAAACTCAACCTTCTCCCCTATAGCTTCAGGACCCACATCACTCAATGCATCACCCACAACCTCATCTTTATACGATAACAACTGTTTGTAAATACTAGCCTTTATCTCATTCTCTTTTGCAATATGCCCTCGCCATCCATCTCTTCTGGATTCATGCACTGCCTCATCTATCTTCATTGCCAACGCTTCATCTTTACCCAAATTGTTATACAAAGCCCTTTGTGCAACAGTACTCAACGCTTCGGGAGTGTCATCACCCTTACCCTTATTCACACTCTTTGCTATCTCTGCAATCCGCTCCAAATACTCTTGATAGTTTATCGCATTGGCTTTACGTTCTTTAATAACAGCATCCAACAATTTCGACATATCACTATAAAAAGTTGGATCTATCAAATGCTCCTTCACAATTTTTCTGCGCACATTATTGATGATAGTCTCAGCAACAGCCTCCTTGTTGTGTCTTATACCCTCAGGTAAACTATTAACGCCTTCCATTACTCCCTGTGCTTCAATAATATCCAAAAGCGACACATCGCTAAACGCAGAGATAGTTTCAGAATCTTCTGCCTGTATATAAGTATCAATTAAATGACGCATATCAGCTTCATACGTTTTCAAGTCCAATGTCTCTCCACTTGCCCTTCTCACCTCTTCACGCACTTTCAAGTAATAATCAATCTCCTTCCTAATCTTCTCAATTTCTGTTTGCGTATAACCAGCCTGCTCCATATCATCAGCAATATTAGCATAAGTACGAATCAATGCCACCGTCATCTTATAAAGCGCTGTGCGCTGTGCCTCCCTAGCTTTTAGCTCACTCTCCACTTCAGGATTACCACAAAAGCATCTGATATATGCCATAGTATTTTTAGGCCACTCCACAGGCTCGCATAGCAAAGCAATCGCCTCCAAAGCATTATCCAATCGTTCTTTACCCGTCTTCAACCTATCCTTCAGCAATATATCGATATCCCTCTCATCAAAATCATCATACTCCAGCTCCGAAGTATATACAGATATTGCATCCTCCACCTTTTCAAAAAGGTCTTTATAATCAACAATATATCCATACTGCTTGTCCTCTCCATCCAACCGATTCACACGACAAATAGCTTGAAACAGACCATGGTCTTGCATACTCTTATCAATATAGAGATAGGTGCAACTTGGAGCATCAAAACCTGTCAGCAACTTCGACACCACAATAAGCAGTTTCATATTGGCAGGTTCGTTTACAAACTTATACTTAGCCCAATCTTCATACGACTCTGTTTTCGTTTTATTTGGCTCATACTTCACATCTTTCAATATATTCTGATAGAGATTATACATAAACTCCTTTTCAGTCTCAGTATTTGCTCCCGTATCCTCAGTTGTTATATCACTCGTTTGTGGAGAATAGGAAGTCACAATTGCCGACCTGTTTTTCAGAGAAGTCTCTTGAAACAACTCATAAAACCTACAAGCCTCATAAATAGAACTAGCCACCAAAATAGCATTACCAGCATCACTATTTAAGCGAGGTTTCGTATTAAAGTCAAATACAATATCAGCTACAATTTTATTCATTCGCGAGCGACTACTCAACACTTTTTGCATTGTACCCCACTGTTGCTTTAGCTTCGACCTCTGATAATCATTCAATCCTTTAGTCTTTACTTCAAACCATTCGTCTATTTTCTTTTGAGAAGTGAGTCGTTGATCAATATCACGTGCTTCATAAATCAAATCGAGAATAATACCATCATCCACCCCCTCGTTAAACTTATAGGTATGAATATATTTCCCAAACACCTCTAAGCTTGTTTGCTTATCTTTTTTCAACAAAGGTGTACCTGTAAATCCTACAAATACTGCATTGGGCAGCATTGCTTTCATTGTTCTATGAAGCTTACCACTTTGTGTGCGGTGACACTCATCCACAAATACAAACAGTTCTCCCACAGCTTTCGATGGCTGACTCTCCAACTCTTCTATAAACTTGTTGAAATTTCCTACATCATGCTTGCCAAACTTATGTATTAATGAACAGAGTAAGCGAGGTGTTGCTTGAGAAAGCTGATGCATCAAATCCTTACCGCTTTTTGTGCGATAAATCTTTTCACCACTATCTTTAAAGACTCTTTTAATCTGCTTGTCTAGCTCGTCACGGTCTGTCAACACAGCAACTCTTGCTTTAGGATTATTCTCCAATATCCATTTAGCAAGCATTACCATTACAATACTCTTACCACTACCCTGAGTATGCCATATAATACCACTCTCATATCTATCCATATACGGTTGTGCTGCTTTCACACCGAAGTATTGATGCACTCTTGGAAGTTTTTTCACACCAGCATCATAAAGCACAAAGTCATATATAAGCTCCAAAAATCGCTCCTTGTTGCACATCTTCAAAAGATACTTGTCCAACAATACACGGCTCGTATCTTCCACATCCTCTTTCCAGTTCAAATAATACTTCTCTGGCGTTCCAATAGCACCATAACGCAACCCTTCAGTATCGTTACCCGCAAAAAGAATTTGCACAGTAGCAAAGAAAGATTGAATAAAAGCATCTTGTTGATTAGTTATATTTTGGCGAATACCATCATTCAACGTAACCGTAGAACGCTTCAGCTCTATCACAGCCAAAGCAATACCATTAACATAGAGAACAATATCGGGTCTTTTTGTCTTCTCTCCTTTAATGGTTACCTCCTCTGCAATATAAAACTCATTATTCGCATAGTTATCCCAATCAATCATTTGCACTGTTTGAAAGTTGTCACCAGCTTCAGCCTTCACCCTTATTCCATAGCGAAGCTTCTCATACACATTTTTGTTGGTTGTGTAAAGACTATCGTTGAAGTTACTAGCAATAGTTTTCAATTCAAATATAGCTTTGTTTATTACTGGCACCTCATATCCTCTCTCAAGAAGATAATCAGTCAACCAATCCACCTCTATATTACTATTACCCACCCTATCTTTCCAATTGCCAAGATAGGTGTAACCCAATTCTTCTTTGAAAAGCTTTACAACACGATTTTGAGTTATTCGTTCTATTTGCCCGATATTGTTCATGATGTACTTCTTTTATTTACTTAGTTTCTAAGCCCTTGCAGATTGTAATAAAATTACTTTTACCACAGTCCACTTTCTCACCAACTAGTTTATCTACTCCTACAAGTTTGGCATGATTAGTAAAAGTTCTCTGCCATTCTTTATCTGTTTCAAAAAGAACTCGTCTTCCATTCACCATATCCTTACATTTTAAACAACCAAGATATAGCAACATCACTGGAATACCCTGATTGGCAAGCCACCAAGCATGAGCCACCCTGTTGGACAACTGATAACATTTATCTCTCGAAATGCAAACCCCATCTATCTGTTTATTTATAGCAGTGTTAGCTTGACGGATTGCTTCTGCTATCTTATCATGATTCACTTTAGATTTATCGTTAGCATCTTTTTTAAGATTCTTTCCCGACCTATCCAATTCATCCTTATGTGCTTTTGCCTCAACCAACAGCAATCCTTTTTCACCATTAATCGTACAAGTGGATAGTAAATCCCAATTTGGACTTACTGGTCCGTATTCTGTCCACCATTTAAAAATTCTTTTTCCTAGTTTTGGTTTATGACAAAAGTCTCTCATAAACGTAGATAAGGTTGCCTCACTCTTATCCTTCATCCCTTTAGGTTTCCAAACATCTTCACTTGTAACTTTTGCACCAGTCTCTTTAATAAGTTCATTAACTGTCTCCAAGAAATCATCTGAATCAATCAGTGTTAATAGTGCTTTTTGGCTTCCTATCATAGTTATTTGTATTTAAAGATTAATAATATTGTGAATTTATTTAGCTTTCAGCCCATTCTATAAGTTGTCTAAATGTTTTTTTTCTACTTATTCTATTTTCCACTATTTCAACTTCCAAAGCATTATATCCTTTTAAACCACTATTATATCTGAAATCAGAATTATATGTTTGGAAAATTGGGTTGCTTTTTTCATAATAATAATCATTCTCAATACCAGCTTTAAAAAATGATCTATAACCACTCTGCTTACTTAACCAACCAAAATTACGCCCATTTTTAAAAAAATCAGTATAACCCATATCATGCAAATTCATACTAATAATAAAATATAGGTACAATTGGCTTTTTACATCTCTCGTATTTTTCAGGTCTTCATAACGGTCTAACATCTCTAACACAAAACTCTTTCGCCTATCAACTAAAAAGCTTTGTAGTTCAGCCTTTTTAGAGTTCATAAATGATAGTGCAAAACTAAAAACTGCTTGATGCTTATCATAGTTTTTCTTATCATATATCAACCTAAACCCATCGTGGTGATATACAGTGCTTATTAATAAATCACCCCATACTCCCTCAAAATCATCTTTTGATATTAATTTATAAGTTTCATAAATCTTATTTGCCAATGCAAAGTCAAAGTCATTAATATCTATATCATCAAATTTAAACTCCTTCAGGTCCTTTTCACTGTCTTTGTAATTAGAAGCAAGCAACATTCTAATGTTACCCCTCAATAAGTGATTTTCCTCATACTTAAACAAAGTTGTTTTGCTCTCTGGAAACTTATTAATCAACATGGCTTTAAAATGCTCTTCTTCTCTTTGAGATACTCTAAACCCTTCAAGCAAACTCTTATCTTTATTTTCCAACAGTATTTCATATACATTTCTTGATTCAATAAGGTTTTCAATAGAAGAAATTAATCTTGGCCATTCTCGAAGAGAATTATCGTCAGTATTCTCGATTAAATTTCTTACAACTCTAATAAAATCATTTATATTATCCTTGTCTGCTTGACTTTTCAGATATAGTAAAACCGAAAAAAGCAAGAGAAATGTTAGATTATCTCTATTTCCATTTATCACTCCTTTTAATATATCTTTTACAGAGGAATCTCTTTTCCATAAGAAATCTATATCATTCAACTCCTTTATTTCATGAATATCAAGAATAATATCAATTGCAAAAATTAAAAACTCCACATTTTCTTTTACAGAATATATCTCTTCCAACACTTTAAAGTTGAGAAAATCTTTTTCATATTGATCTGCTCTATACTTTGCATTCTTCATATATATCATTTCAGTTATATATGAAAGGTATGCCATAAATGGTTTATCAATTGTGAAAGTATCCTTCTCTCTATATTCCCATAAGTTATCTACCCATTTGTATTCAATTTTATCTTTAATTTTCTCCACTAATTCAGGAAAAGGTGCAATTATTTTAAAGAACTTCGATTTAAAATTCTCGAAACTAGTTAACATCTTGCCTCTTGCATTCATCCTTATATATAAATTCTCTGTTAAACCGAACTTTTCTAAAGGAATAAAATAAAATGAGACTAAAGGTTTCTCTGTATTGATAAGTTTATCGAACAAGTTTCCAGAATAAGAATTCAACTCTATATTTTTAGAAAATGCATCTAACATGGTTATCATTCCATCAACTGTTGGGTCGCTTAGCCACTCATTGTCAAACCAGTAAGCGTTAAGTATACCTTTTTTTATATTTTCAACTTTCTTTGGTCTAAAATCATTTATTAATCTTTTTATAAAATCATACGATGTTGGACGTGTTTCATAAGTAAACTTTAGTAGCACATCTTTCACTTCATCTATTCGATTATCTTTTAGAGCAAGATAGTAGTGCAAAAGAAATAATGTAGTAAGACGCTGTTG
>JAQVZQ010000148.1 GCA_028708095.1 Dysgonamonadaceae bacterium | reverse complement strand
ACGCACTTAATTATAAACATAATCCCTATTTTATGAGAAAATCCGTAGTACCCGAATAAAAAATAAAAAAAACTCATAACCCAGAAGATGAGATAGATACATCCTTGTTAAAATCAAGTTGGGTTAACAATGAAAAATAATCAATTTCGCTTACGTTTATTACCAAATTATTTCAAGAAGATTGGTTTGGGAATTTTGGTTCTAACGGTTTTATTCTTTTCACTACGTCTTTTTAATGTGCTGAGTTTTGATAAAACTCTTGTGTTAACAATTTCAATAAGAGGTGTTCTAGTCTCTTTACTAATACTGGCCATGTCAAAAGAGAAATTAGAAGACGAGCTAACAGCTCATATCAGGCTACTATCTCTAGGACTTTCATTTATTACAGGTGTTGTTGCTGTAATTATTTTACCTTTTATTGCAATGTTAATTGGTACTTCTGGAGAGTCATTTCAAAGCTCTTCATCAATCCTAATATTTATGTTTATAATGTATTTCACATCATTTCGCTCTCGGTTAAAGAAGCGATGATGAAGTTTATAGTTGCTTTTGACAGTTAGGGTATCAAGTTTTACAATTTATAAATTATTTAACAATGAAAAATAATCAATTTCGCTTACGTTTATTACCAAATTATTTCAAGAAGATTGGTATAGGAATTTTGGTGCTCACAATTTTATTCTTTTTACTACGTCGTTTTAATGTAATAAGTCTTGATAAAACACTGGTACTTACAATCTCAAGTACAGGTGTAATAATTTCTTTGCTATTATTGGCAATGTCAGAAGAAAGGATCGAAGACGAACTAACAAATCATATTAGGTTAATTTCTTTTGTATCTGCTTTTATTATGGGGTCTATTTTTGTAATTGTTAAACCTTATAGTGCAATGTTATTTGATGCCGAAGAATCATATAAAAGCTCTGCATCAATCCTGATATTTATGTTTGTAATGTATTTTATGATATTTCGCTTTCAGTTAAAGAAGCGATGATGAAAATTATAGTTGCTTTTTGTCAGTTAGAATATTAAGTTTTACAATTTATAAAATAATCTATAATGAGAAACGAACAATTTGGCTTACGCTTATTACCGAATTATTTCAAGAAGATTGGTATAGGAATTTTGGTGCTCACAATTTTATTCTTTTTACTATGGGCATACAAAATACTAACAATGGATAAGTTGCATGTATTGACAATTTCAAAGACAGGAATAATAGTTTCTCTCATGATTCTGTCATGGACAAAAATTAAAACGGAAGATGAGCTAACAACTCAACTAAGGTTAATAGCTTTTGCCTTAGCATTTAGTGGGGGAGGGATCACAATAATTGCAGGGTCATTTCTAGAATCTTTTGGCTATAATTATATTACTGTTGATTTATTCAAAAACTCAGCATTTGTCATAATTAGTATGTATATAATGTATTTCACGACTTTTCGTCACCTATTAAAGAGGCGGTAATGAATAATACAATCAAAATACAAAGAGCCATAAAGAATTTAACTCAAGAAGAATTAGCAAATTTAATTGGTGTGTCGAGGCAGACCATAAATTCAATTGAAAACAATAGATATATTCCATCTACTGTTCTTGCTTTAAAATTATCGAAAGTGTTTGGTGTTAATGTCAATGATTTATTCGAATTGGAGGATGATGATTAGTGTTAAGTGAAATACTTGGTCAAGTTTAGATGTTTTGTATTTTAAGATGTTGTATCTTTACTCCACAATAATTCAGATACAAAAACCATTTACTCTGAATAGTAAGAAAAGGTTATAAATATGAACGTATTTACATTTCAAATAGGCAAAACCATTATATTGATTATTGTCTTTCTAATTCTGAGGTTTTTCACAAAAAGATTAATAAAAAAAGTAGGCCTTAGATTTAACTATCAATTAGGGAGAGTAAGAATCACCAATAAAATAGCCAATGCATTATTGGGGATATTGCTGCTAGTTTTTCTGATGATTATTTGGGGAATTGAGCAAACTGATTTAGTGGTGTTCCTTTCTACAACGTTGACAATTTTGGGAGTTGCATTTTTTGCGCAGTGGTCGCTCATTTCTAACATCACTTCTACGTTGATAATATTTTTCAATCATCCTATTAGGATTGGAGACTCCTTGACAATAATGGAGAAGGACTATGAAATAGAAGGGGAGTTAAGTGATATTGGTATTTTCTTCATTACCATAAAAACGAAAGAAAACAAGAAGATAACAATGCCGAGTAATATCTTTTTGCAAAAAATGATAAAAAAGGAAGATGAAATCTAATATAAACATACTAAAAAAATAGTTACAATTACGTCTTAATACGCAACGCCTTCTTAGCCCATAAAGTTTGGATAACACCTCTTACTGATAAGTATATTATAAAAGACAACCATAAGGCATTGTTGCCTAAATAAGATTTTGTAGAGTAGTAACATACGAAAAAGCTGATGGCGGAAAGCACCATAGCATTGCGCATCTCTTTTGATGCAGTTGCACCAATGTATATACCATCCCATAGGAATGCAGCAAAGCCAGTTATTGGTATTAGAATGGTCCAAAAGATAAATGATTTTGCTGTAGTAATTACTTCCTGATTGTTTGTCAGTATCTGTAATATTTGGCTGGGAAAAAGTATGTATAGCACTACAGATGCTGCACTTACAATAAATCCCCAAAAGAAAAGCCTCCGAATCATATATCCTAATAAGAGATTGTTTTTTGCGCCAATATAACGACCTGTGAGAGCTTCCCCAGCATAAGCAAATCCATCCATGAAATAAGAGAACAGCATAAAGAATTGCATCAATAAGGCATTAACAGCTAAAATGGTGTCGCCCATTCCAGAGGATGCAAAAGTGAAAAATGTTGTTACCAGAGTTAACATTAATGTGCGGATGAAAACATCGCCATTCACTTTAAAAAATAGTTTCAAAGCATCGGTATTAAATATTGAATTTAGGATGATGTATTTTCGTAATCTGCCATAATATTTAAACCATAAAAATGACGTAAGGACGAATGTAATTACCTGAGAAAGCATTGTGCCTAATGCAATTCCTTTAATTTCCATTCCGAATGCATACACGAAAGTAAAGCTTAAAACAATGTTTAGTATATTATTTAATATAGCTATAATCATGGGTGTTTTAGCATTTTGCATACCAATAAACCAACCGTTAAATGCGTATACCCCTAACACAGCAGGCGCACTCCAGACAGCGATCCGAAAATAAAACACAACGTTTTCCTTTGTTTCTGCTCCCGACTTGATGAGGCTAATGGCAACTTTCTCTACTGGAACTTGTAGTATAAGTATCAGTAGACCCAGTCCGAATGCAACAATTAGAGAACGTATAAGCACATTCATGGTTTCGCTAAAATTGCGAGCTCCATAGGCTTGAGCTGTAAATCCACTTGAACTCATTCGCAAAAAACCAAAATTCCAATATATCATATTAAAAATCGTAGCCCCCAGAGCAATTGCTCCAATATATATTGCCGAGCCTAAATGTCCTGCAATAGCTATATCTATCATTCCAAGCAATGGAACTGTGATGTTTGAGATTATATTGGGCAGAGCCAGTCGGAATATTTTCTTATCCATCTTGCAAAAATAGTCTATTTTTTTATGCTAAATAATAAAAAGCTTTCTACTAAACGCTTTTTAATATCAACTATTTTATTGGAAGGGAAATATATTTTATATCTTTGTTTTTAGATATTCAATTTTTAGTGGATTCGTTAATAATTACAGCTCAATAATATTATGGATAAAATTCAAGAACTCACCTCTAAACTCTATGAAGAAGGAGTGAAAAAAGGAAATGCAGAGGCGGAAAAGATAATACTGGATGCCGAGAAAAGAGAAAAACAAATTCTTGACGATGCAAATGCTAAAGCACAAGAAATAATAGATGCTGCAACTAAAAAATCGACTGAAATTAATACCAATGCTGAATCGGAACTAAAGTTGTATGCTTCACAAGCTTTAGAAGCTTTGAAAACAGAAGTTACAAACATTGTTACCGAAAAATTGGCTACTTCTAGTGTTAAGGCTGCCGTGGAGGACAAAGCTTTTATGCAAAAGCTTATCGTTAATCTTATGGAGAATTGGTCGGAGAATCAAAAAATGGTTGTTAGTGTGGAGAGTAAAGAAGAGTTGGAGGGCTTTTTAAAAGCAAACGTGAAATCATTGCTCGACAATAAGCTGGAAATAGAATCTGTAAATGGTTTAAAGACAGGGTTTGTTATTTCTCCAGAAGATGGATCATATAAAGTGAAGTTTGGAGAAAATGAATTTATAGAATATTTCAAAGAGTTCTTGCGTCCTCAAATTCAAAAACTACTGTTTTAGTTGGTTTTAATTAATAATTATGCAATTAACTATGTTTGAAAATCAATATTATTATTTTGTTGCAGGTTTGCCTGACTTTTCGTTTGAGAGTACAAAACTTCCATTTACAGTTGAAGAGTTTAAAGAAATGCTTTACGAAGAGCTTAAGCCCGACGATAAAAAATTGATAGACAAATATTTTTTGAAAGCGGATAAAGACAACTTATTAAAGCTGATCGTTAATAAAGATGCTGAAATTCAAAGTACAGGAGTTTTTACGCGTGAAGAGTTACTGGACTCCATTGATACTATTCGAAAAAACCCTCATGTCGAAAACAAAGACATTCCCAATGTATTTTATCAGTTCATTAAACAATGGTTGAGTGAGGATGCAGAAACAGATAACAAAAACTGGGAAGATTTACTTACTTCCTTGTACATGAACTACGGTGTTGAAGTGAAAAACTCTTTGATATCTCGGTGGTTTACATTAAATCTAAATATTGGGAATGTATTGGCTGCTATATACAGCCGCAAATATAATATGGATGTTAAGAGCGTGGTTGTTGGAGACAACCACATTGCAAAAACTATTCGTGCCAATTCAAACATGCGTGATTTCGGGTTAGAACGAGAACTTGAGTATTTCGAAACGCTTTCAAATATATCAGAAGAAACAGATATTTACGAACGTGAACGTAAAATAGACAAACTCCGTTGGGATTGGTTGGAAGAAAACACAGTCTTTGATTACTTCAACATAGAGTATATTTTCTCGTACTTGTGCAAACTCCAAATATTAGAGCGATGGGCAGATTTGAATGCTGAAGAGGGAGAAAGAGTGTTCCGTGAGTTAATTGCAAACATGAAGAAAGAAGTTAAGTTGCCAGAAGAGGAATAACAACCATAAAAAAGGAAATAGAAACAACTAATATATGTCAACAAAAGGTATCGTAAAAGGAATTATCGCCAACTTAGTAATAGTTGAAGTAGATGGTCCTGTATCACAAAATGAAATTGCTTACATAGTTTTGGATGATACAAAACTAATGGCAGAGGTAATTAAGGTCATTGGTAAAAGTGCTTATGTTCAGGTTTTTGAGAGCACCCGTGGGTTAGCTGTGAATGCTGAAGTAGAATTTGTAGGGCATATGCTTGAAGTGGTTCTAGGTCCAGGATTGTTGGAACGAAATTTAGATGGACTTCAGAATGACTTGGACAAAATGGATGGAGTTTTCTTAAAACGAGGACAATATACGTTTCCTTTGAATGAAGAAAAACTATGGCAGTTCAAACCTTTGGCTAAAATAGGAGATAAAGTTTCGGCAGGGTCATGGTTGGGGGAAGTTGATGAGAATTTCCAGCCACACAAAATAATGCTTCCCTTCAAGATGGAAGGTGAATACACGGTGAAAAGTATTGCTGAAGAAGGCGAGTATAATATATATCATATTGTGGCGGTTGTTGAAGATAAGGATGGCAATGAAATTGAACTCAATATGATTCAGCGTTGGCCTGTGAAACAGCCA
The DNA here is from genome assembly GCA_028708095.1 of Dysgonamonadaceae bacterium. Taxonomy (GTDB): domain Bacteria; phylum Bacteroidota; class Bacteroidia; order Bacteroidales; family Dysgonomonadaceae; genus UBA2632. The sequence continues at coordinate 3,074 of JAQVZQ010000148.1, read as the reverse complement.
ATTACTTTCTTTAAAAACAAACCTCGTCCATACAAATTACTTGAAACAGGGGTAAGGATTATTGATACCTTAAATCCAATTGTTGAAGGAGGTACAGGATTTATTCCTGGTGCATTCGGAACAGGTAAGACTGTTTTGCAACATGCTATTTCTAAACAAGCCGAGTCTGATATTGTGATAATTGCTGCTTGTGGCGAACGTGCCAATGAAGTAGTTGAGATTTTCACTGAATTTCCAGAACTAGAAGATCCACACACAGGACGTAAATTGATGGAGCGAACCATTATTATTGCGAATACATCTAACATGCCTGTTGCAGCACGAGAAGCATCTGTATATACAGCAATGACAATTGGTGAATATTATAGAGCAATGGGATTGAAAGTGTTACTGATGGCTGACTCTACTTCTCGTTGGGCACAAGCATTGCGAGAAATGAGTAATCGATTGGAAGAACTTCCTGGACCAGATGGTTTTCCAATGGACTTATCATCGATTATCTCTAACTTTTATAGTAGGGCAGGGCACGTAATTTTGAATAATGATGAGGCGGGTTCTATTACTTTTATCGGAACTGTATCGCCAGCTGGCGGTAACTTGAAAGAACCCGTAACTGAAAACACTAAAAAGGTTGCTCGCTGTTTTTATGCATTAGAACAAGATCGTGCGGATAAGAAACGATATCCAGCTGTTAATCCCATCGATTCTTATTCGAAATATTTAGAATACCCTGAATTTGAGGAATATATAAAGAATCAAATTTCTGATGATTGGATAGATATGATAAATGAGGCAAAGCTTTATTTGTTGCGAGGAAAAGAGATTGCAGAACAAATAAACATTCTTGGTGACGATGGTGTCCCTGTAGAGTATCATGTTTCTTATTGGAAATCAGAATTAATTGATTTTGTTGTTTTACAACAAGATGCATTCGATGCTATTGATGCAGTAACTCCCATGAAACGTCAGGAATATATATTAAATATGATAACCGATATTTGTCGCTCCGATTTTAAATTCGATAGTTTCAATAAGGTTGCTGATTACTTTAAAGATGTAATAAATATTTGTAGACAAATGAATTACTCGGAGTTTAAGTCTGATAAGTTTGATGATTATCATAAACAACTTGATGACTTATTAGAAACTAAAGCGGTTAGCAACAATACTAAATAATAAAGCAGATAGCTAGAAAATTATGGCAAAAGCATTTCAGAAAATATATACTAAAATTACCCAGATAACGAAAGCTACGTGTAGTTTAAAAGCTACAAATGTGGGTTATGACGAACTAGCAACTGTTGACGGCAGGTTGGCGCAAGTCGTAAAAATCATTGATGATGTAATAACTTTACAAATATTTGGTGGTACAGAAGGTATCCCCACAAATGCTGAGGTTATTTTCTTAGGAAAAGCTCCTTCGTTAAAAGTGAGTGATCAGTTAGCTGGTCGTTTCTTTGATGCGTTAGGAAATCCCATCGATGGCGGTTCAGTTCCAGAAGGTGAGGAGCGTGAAATTGGAGGTCCATCTGTAAACCCAGTTCGTAGAGCACAACCCTCGCAACTAATTGCAACTGGTATTGCTGGTATTGACTTGAATAATACACTTGTGTCAGGACAAAAAATTCCTTTCTTTGCCGACCCAGATCAGCCATTTAATGAGGTAATGGCAACTGTTGCATTGCGTGCAAAAGCTGACAAGATTATTCTGGGTGCTATGGGAATGACAAACGATGACTATTTGTTTTATAAAAATGTCTTTAGCAATGCAGGAGCATTGGATAGAATTATCAGTTTTGTAAACACAACAGAGAATCCACCAGTTGAACGTCTATTGGTACCAGATATGGCTTTGACAGCAGCAGAGTATTTTGCAGTTGATAAAAACGAAAATGTATTGGTGCTTTTAACCGACATGACTTCTTACGCTGATGCTTTAGCAATTGTGTCAAATCGTATGGACCAAATACCATCGAAGGATTCAATGCCTGGGTCGTTATATTCTGACTTAGCTAAAATATATGAGAAAGCTGTACAATTTCCTGAAGGAGGATCCATTACAATTATTGCAGTAACCACACTTTCGGGTGGTGATATTACACATGCTGTACCCGACAATACAGGATATATTACAGAAGGACAGTTGTTCTTACGTACAGATACCGATATAGGAAAGGTAATTGTTGACCCTTTCCGCTCACTTTCTCGTCTTAAGCAGTTGGTGCAAGGTAAGGTTACACGTGAAGATCATCCACAAGTGATGAATGCTGCAGTACGACTTTACTCTGATGCTGCCAATGCTAAAACAAAAATGGAAAACGGATTTGATCTGACAGATTACGACAAACGGACTCTTGATTTTGCTAAAGAGTATTCAGAACATCTTTTGGCAATTGATGTGAATCTTGACACTACCGAAATGCTTGATACTACATGGGAACTGTTTTCTAAGCATTTCAGACCCGAAGAGGTGAATATGAGAGCTGATATGATAGAAGAGTACTGGAAGTCAGAAGAAAAGGTTGAAGCAGAACCACAAGGATAGGAAAGTAAATTATTTATGGCTATAAAATTTCAATATAATAAAACATCGCAACAAGCTCTTGAGAAAAATCTTAAGATGAGACTACGTGCTCTCCCTACTTTACAAAGTAAAGAGAGTGCATTGCGCATGGAAGTAAAAAAAGCCAAAGACCAAATAGAAGAATTAGATAACGAATTGGAAAAACAAATAGGCTCGTATGATAAAATGGTGGGATTATGGACAGAGTTCGACCCAACATTAATACGCGTTAAAGATGTGAATCTTTCAAAGAAGAAAATTGCAGGCGTTCCCATCTTTGTTTTAGAAAGTGTTGAGTTCGAAACTAAACAGTTTAGCGTTTTCAATAGGCCCAAATGGTTTTTGGATGGGGTAAGCTTATTGCAAAATTTAGGAGAAATAGGAATAAAACGTGATTTCTTTGAACTTAAACTTAAAAAGTTGGAATATGCGCGTAAAAAGACAACTCAAAAGGTAAATCTATTTGAGAAAGTGCAAATTCCGGGTTATGAAGATGCCATCTTAAAGATTA
>JAQVZQ010000147.1 GCA_028708095.1 Dysgonamonadaceae bacterium | reverse complement strand
GATGCTTAAATTTATAAGGCGAAAACGATAACTGGAGTCGAAGAAGATAATTTCAATTCAGAAATTAAATTGGCAATAATGAAAGATGTTGCATTTGCGTTTGAAAATCGAGGTAGCAATTCTCAAATAAACACTGATACACTTGCAACTTACAGAAGGAATAGTTTACGACCAATATTTTAAAACTAGATTATCATGTTGAAGTTAGGAGATTTAGACCAACGAATTGAATTTTTTGAGGAGCAATCAACACAAGACGATTCAGGAAACTATGTTGTGACGAGCGTTTCTGTTTTGAAAACTTTTGCAAAAATAGAGCAATTGAGACAAAGTAGGAAGTTAGAGGATGCACAATTGAAGTTCCCATCAACCTACAATGTTACTATTTTGAATCGTGAGGGCTTTTTCCCTAACACAAACATGGTTTTTAAGTGGCGAAATGACACTTATAATGTAACATCAACACCCGAAATTGACGATGTTAGAGTTCAGAAGTTTTACAGTTTTATAATCAGCAAATAAAATGAAAATAAAGGCAGTTATCCATAACACTTTGACTTATGACTTGAACGGTTATAGGGATGAAGTTATTGCGAAAACAAAACAGTTCATTCAACAACTGATTTTTCAAACTAATATTGAGGCTACAAGGGATGCTCCTTCGTTTGTTTCGATTGGAAACGAATTTAAGGATAAAGGTTTGACTGGAAAAGTTGGAGTAATTGGCAAACAATCAGTTGCAAAAAATCAAAGCGATACAGCAAATATGGCTGCTTATTTTGAATTTGGAACAGGTTTATCAGCTTCTCAAATTTTAGCACCTTATCCTCAATGGGTGAAAGATATTGCTTACGAATATTATGTGAATGGAAAGGGAACATTAATAGGGAAACCTTATTTATTCAACAACTTTTTAAAGAACATTGAAACATTTGAGCGTGATTTAAATAATCTACTTGAAAAAGAATTTAAAAAATAATGGACGTAACAAAAGAAATAAGAACACGATATTTTCAGGCTTTAAAAGGTTTGACTTATCAGGGTGTGGCAATTCCTATTTTTGTGGGTTTTCTGGATGATTCGGCTTCACTACCAATAATTAACGGTGGAGAGGTTTATATAGTTATTCAAGACCAGCAAGCGTATGATTCGGCTTCACAAGCTTATTGCGTGTATGGCGTTACGTCTGATATCACGATTCGTGTTGTTTCAAAATTCATGAAAAAAGGTACTACTTCAATAGCTGAAGATATTGCTATGGAGGTTGACAATAGAATAAGAGGAACGATTAAAAAAAGAGATGAAAACGTGATAGGCGTTGGGAGGGTTCGACTTTCGGTTAACAGATTATTAGTTGAAAATTCTGACACTCACACAGCTTATTCAAAAGTATTGATTTATCAAAACGATTTATATTTAACAAACAATTAAAAAAACAAATACAATGGCAAAAAAAGAAAGAATTTATGTAAAAGGACACACCGGCATACTTTACGTTAAGGATGCTACAAGCTACAAGCCTTTGGTGTGCATTACAAGCACATCAGTAGATAGAAGTGCTAACACTTCGGAAATGGTTAACTATTGCACACAAGGCGAGACAGTGACTCAAATAGACAGTATTTCACGTTCAGTTAGTTTTGATGCTACAATAGTTGACGAAACAGACTTAGGAGGTGATACAGGATATGCAGATTTGGTTGCAATAATGGAAACTAAAGAGAGTCACATGTTTAAAATTGAAGGTAGAGATGGGGAGCAGTTTTTCTCAGCATCTATTACAAGTTTATCGGATACTTTTGCAGGCGGTGAAAATGCTACTTTTTCGGGAACAATGACCGTGCATGGAGAGTTTTTAGCAACCGACCCATCAATTTAATTTGAATAATTATGTTTGAAACTAAAATTACATTTCAAGGCAAGGAAAAGACGATAAAGTTCGGTTCATGGGTAACTGGAAATATTGAGAAAATAGTCAATAAAGATGGCTACGGAAATATTGAGCTACTTGCACACCTCATCTTTTTCGGGTTGATTATGGGCGAAAAATTAAGGTCAAACTTCACAGCAAATGAAGAATTACCATTTGATATTTTCGATTGCTACGATTGGATTGATGATGTTGGTGGGATAACTTCGGATGAGGTTCAACGCATTCAAGACCTTTATGTTAAGCATAACGAGATGAATGTGCCAAAATCAGAGAAAAAAAAAGTAGCGGAGATGAAGAAAGCGAAGTAGAATTTGATTGGGATTCGGGCGTGGTGGCGTTTGCTTGCGGGGAGCTTGGTTTGAGGCTTGAAGAATTTTATGAAATGCCGTGGTGTGAATTTTTAATCAAATCTTATGCTTACAGTAGGATGCAAGAAGAGAAATTAAGACACACACGTTTAATAGCTTACAGCTCACAAATTGGAAGTCATTTAGACCCAAAAAAGTTACCACGTTCGATAGACCAATTTATGAAAATTGGGAGCGAAAAAAATGAGAGAAAATCAAATAAAAATGTTATATTTGACGATATGAAAGAATTATTTAAAAAACGAATGCAGGAGTACAGAAGTCAACAAATTAATTAACACGAAGAACAGATGAGTTTCATAGCGCAAATAACGGCAGACATAAGCAATTTTGATAAGAATATCAAAAAGGCAACTGATACTGTAGATAGCTCAACAAAAAAAATGCAAGCTCAATTTGATAAATTGGGCGATTCCTTTGTAAAAATTGGAGCGAAAGCAAGTATTTTATCAACGGCTATCATTGGCGCAACGGTCGGTCTTGTTAAAATGGGCATTGATGCTGGTAATGCCTCCGCTGAAATAAATAATCTTTCGACAGCTACAAGCCTTTCAACTGACTTAATTCAAGAGTTATCTTATGTTGCGACCGCTTCAAATTCATCATTTGAAGGTTTGCAAAGTTCAATGAACTCATTTCAGAGACGATTAAAAACAGTTGGAGAAGAGGGTAGCAAGGTTAATGAGATGTTCGGAAAGTTGGGTGTCTCGACAACTGATGCAAGTGGAAAAGTTAAAAGCATGGACGATGTATTATTGGATACGTTCAATAAGCTTGGAGACATGGAAAATGGACTTGCAAAAAATGCTATCGGAGCTGAATTATTCGGTCGTAGTTGGAATGAAGTATCTTTAATTGTTTCGAGTGGCTCAAAAGGAATTGCAGAATTAAGAGATGAAGCGAATAAACTCGGTTTAGTTTTAGATGAAAACACACTTCAAAGCTCTGACAATTTCGCTACAGCAATGGAGCTTGTGGGTTTTCAGGTTGACAAAATTAAAACAAAAATAGGAGCTGGATTTGTACCAATTTTGCAGGAAACCGTTTTGCCATTACTTCAAGATAAAATAATACCAGCAGTAAGCAAGTTCGCTGATTTTATCGGACATTTATCAGAGAAATTTAATGCTTTAAGTCCATCGACCAAAACAGCGATTTTTGCGCTTGGTGGAATTGCTACAGCAATTGGTCCCGTTTTGTTGGGGTTGGGTGGAATTATTAAAATTTTACCATTAGTTATGGCAGGATTTACAGCCATAACTGGTCCTGTTGGAATAGCCATTGGTGCAATTGCTGGAGCTACAATTTTGGTTATTAAAAACTGGGATTCAATAAAAGAATATTTCATAAGCGGTGGGGGGTCAGAATTATTTGAGAGCATTAAGACTTTATTCAACACAGTGAAAGATGTTGTTTCAAATGTTTTTTCTGAAATAAAAAACACGATAACCACGATTTGGAATGCGATCGGAGACACATTAATAAAAGTTTTTGGCAATAGCTTTGATACAGTAATGACAGTTGTAACAACAGCGATTGACATTGTCAGTGGTGTATTAAATACACTTATAAATTTACTAAAAGGAGATTTTTCGGGTGCATTGGAAAGCATCAAAACATTAGCTAAAAATGTTTTTGATGGATTTAAAAACATAGTGTTCAATTCACTTTCTTCAATGACGTCTGCTTTGTCAAAGTTTTTCTCATTGTTAAAGCTTAATAGTTTAGCCGAAACATTTGCAGATTGGTCAGAGAAAATAAAACCATCAACGAAAAAAATAGTTGAGGAAATTCAAACGGTTAATGATGAAATAAAAGAGACATCTATTGTTTCAGATACTGCTACACAATCAATCACAGGATTAACTAAAGCACTCGACATTTTCCAAAGCGGTAAAATTTCAGAAGCAATACGGACTACTTCAAATGAAATTAGAGTTTTAGGTGAATATTTAAAAGATTTACGAGCTGGCAAAATTGAGATTGCAAATGTTCACGATGAGATTGTAAAAGTTGAAGAACGATTAAGCACTCTAAATACAGCATTAAACACTTTGACAGGGGACAGGGAACTCAATATCAAAGTAAAAACAGATAGCGCACTTGATTTATTTAAAGATACTGATTTCGGAAAAGATGCAGGTTTGGTTATTCCTATACTTCCAACGATTGACACTTCACTCTTGAAAGATGGGATAGGAGATTTAAGGGCAGGATTAACAGAAGTTGCAATTGACGTTTCTGGAATGCTAACAGACTTAATAAGCGGTGCTTTTGCAAGTATTGGAGATGCAATTGTAAGTGGAGACAATTTAATGCAAAGTTTGGGAGCGTCTTTACTTGGTGGCTTTGGAAGTATTCTAGTTTCACTTGGAGAAATGGTCGTTGAATTAGGAACAGGCTTGTTAATCGCTCAATTAGCATTGAAAACTTTAAATCCATTTATCGCAATTGCGGGAGGTGCAGCACTGATTGCAATTGGTTCAGCTTTTGCATCTGGGTCAAGGAAATTAAGTCAATCAATGGGTAGTGGTGGTGGAGGTTATTCATCTGCACCCTCAATGCAATCATCACAACCCTCATTGGCAGGTTCAGATTACAGAGGAGCTTATCAGGATGATTTTAAAGTGGAGTTCTCAATCGGCAATGATGCACTGGTTGCAACCTTAGATACAGCGCAACAACGAAGGAAAAGGATATAAGATATGATATTTAGATTACAATATTGCAATGATTCAGGCGATACTGCCATTATTGACATCGAGACTAAAACAGGTGTTGGCGTTCAAGAAATTGAAGGTTCAGGTAATCCATTTTCACTTCAATATAAAACTGAAAAATCAGATAAGAGTGGTCGATTTATGACATCGAGTGCTAATATAGAAATTTATGAAAATGAATTTTTCAATATTGATATCCTAAAAACCTCAAATGAGACTGATATAAAAGTTTCTTATTATATCAATGAAGTGTTAGAATGGCAGGGCTTTATTTTGCCTGACTTTTTTTCAAAAGAAATAAAAGATAATGCAGTTATCTATATGACTGCAAGCGATAGAATAAATACATTAAAAGCGGTTACTTTATCAGATTTACCTGATCAAATAGAATTACGTGAATTAGCTGAATTGTGTTTAGCAAAAACAGGGTTAACATTGCCACTCTTAACGATGGCGGATTTTGTTAACGAGGAGGGTGCCAATCTGTTTAATACCTACGTTCAAAGTCAAAGATTAAATGATGAGAAGGGGCGTTCAATAAGTTGTTATGATATCCTGGAATCTATTTTGATTTTGTCAAATGCTCAATTAGTTCAAAGGAAAGGAGCTTGGCAAATAATCAATAAATACCAATTAGAGCAAGGGGTTGGGAAAAATTATAGCACGCTTTCAAATTTCACGAATTGGGCAAAAACTATTCACAATTTTGAATTTATAGGCAAAGGAGCGATTAGAACGATTACACCAGTCGCATCAAGTGTTGGAGTTTTTCAGGAATATGGAGGAGGGAAACGTTATCCAGATAATTATAATTTTAGAGAATTAGGGGGTTGGACTGCAAGGAATGGATTTACATTTACACGTGATAATAGAGAGATTTTAAAGTTTGCAAATGAAACTGCTTTTGCTTATACACCAGTATTTGGAAGTGCAACGAATAACTATTATATTTTAAATAAAAACTATCTAAATTATTTCGAAGCTAATTTTCTAAATTCGCAAGCTTATTTTCAAAGTAACAAAGTCCAAATTGTTCATAATCAATCTAAAGCTGAAATAAACTTTGAGATAAACGCAACAGCACCCGAAGCATTTCTAACAGCACCAGGGTTATCATTTGTTGGAGCATCAGTTAATTATGCTGTTTTTGCTGAAAGTGATACCAAGACTTTAGTTTTAAATAAAAACGGTAAATTTGTACCAATAAGTGACGATAGGGACAATTTGCTAAGAATGTTTTTCCCGTCAAATAATGTTATTTTAGGAGCCGTTAAAGCATTGACTAACAGTCAAACTGTTAAAGGTATATTAGAAGTTGATGAAGGACTCGTATCTGATTTTAAAATACATATAAGAATTTACGGAATACCAAATTCAGCTGCACCAACAGCAATAAATTTTGCGAAATTTACTATAAAATCTGACCAAGAAGTCGCAAAAGGCACACTCTATAAAACCACTCAAGGCACGAACTTCACGAAAGAACACGAAATTGAAACATCAATTTTCGGAGATTATTTAACAAAAGGCTTAAATGGTTATTTTTATGATTATCAAAAAGATGATACAGGCTCGTTAATTGCTCAAGGTGGGGTTAAAACAGAAAACTGGACAGCATTTAATGAAGCAGAATCCTTTCCTTTACTTCAACAAATCTCAAGACAAAAAGCGAGACAATTCTCAATTGCTCATGATATTGTTAGAGGGGATATTAAAATGGGGAGTTTTGACCCTTTGACAATTTTCAAAGATTGCAATAATTACGAGTATGTAGTAGTTTCGGCAACATTTGATTTTTTAAGAAGTGTTGCAAACGTTGAAATTGAACAGATACTTTATGATAGCGATATTTCACGAAGGGATTATATTTATTCATTTTTCGGTGAAGGCGAAAACTCGATTAAATCAGTTGGTGGAATTTCGAGCGGTGGAAGTGGAACAGGTGGAGGTGGAGGCATCACATCAGAACAGCTGACAATATTGACAAACCTTTCCGACTGGTGGAAATTGGATGAAGAAAATGATGCCATTTATTCAGAAAAAAGTGTTTACTCTTTGAAGGGCGTTTCGGCACTTGGGTTAGGTTCAGGCGGTGACGGAGGTGATGGTGGATGTATTGATAAGCTTGATTCATGGGCAAATTATACAGAAGCGAAAGCAAATTACTATGCACCTGCGAATTTATTAACAGCATTCAGAACAGATGCTTTAAATAGACTAACTTCATTAGAAAGCGGTTCAGCAACTTCAATCATAACAACTGGTAGTGGGAATGCTATAACATCACTAACAAAATCAGGAAGTGTAATTACTGCAGATAAAGGGTTATCGTTTGCGTTGGCAAGTCATACGCATACTATTGCTCAAATAACAGGCTTACAAGGTGCTTTGGACTTAAAAGCATCACAATCTGACATTGATACTGCTATTGATGAGTTGGAGATTGGCGGGAGGAATTTAGTGCTTAATTCAAAAAACCCATTTACTGGTGTATCAAATGATGGCGGCTTTGGGTTAATACAAGAGAATGCATACTGGTTTTCTAAAACGCTAATTGTTGGAGAAACATATACAATATCTTTTTTGGCAAAGGCAACTGGTTCAATCAGAAATTTCCAGCCATACATATCTGGTTCACAGCCGATGGGTAGTTTTATATTATCATCAGATTATGTATTCTATAAGAATACCTTTATATGCCAATATTCTTTAATAAGTATACATTTTTATGGTGTCGGAGTATCGACCATAGACGTAAAAGATTTCAAAATAGAAAAGGGCAACAAACCTACCGACTGGACACCAGCTCCTGAAGACCAAGTTAGCGATTGGAACACAACAGATGTAACATCATTTAGCTACATTAAAAATAAGCCGACCACCCTAGCAGGTTATGGGATAACGGACGCTGTTACTTTAAACACAGCTCAAACAATAACAGGAGCTAAAACATTCAGTACACTATTAACAGCGAGTGCAGGTACCAATACACCTAAAGTTAATTTTGGTAACGGCTTCACAATCGAGCCATCAGGCACCGAATTAGTTTTTAAATACAACGGAGTAATAAAGCAAAGAATGCTTTCTGACGGTACAATTTTAGCAGTAGGTGGAATTACAGCATTAAGTACTGAATAATTAAAAATAAATGTTATATTTACACTTAAAATAAAACAACACTATGAAGAAATTTATAAAATGGTTAGCAAAGATTTTTAAAGCAGAAATTACTGTTGAGAAAATTGTGTATAGGGATAAAATTATCTACAAAGATAAAATTGTTGAAGTAATCAAAGAGGTTATTAAAGAGGTTGAAGTTGAAGTAATCAAGGAAGTTGAAGTAATCAAATATTTACCCAATCCCGACCTTTCGGATGCAATAAAATATCAAGGCTTAATTGATGAAGATTTAACTATTGAGGGCAATTTGTTAGTGACTGGAAGTTTAGATGTAACAGGTGGAGTGACGTGTTTAGCAATTAATGAATCAAATAAAATAAAATAATTATGGCATTACCAAATAGTAATATAAGTGTTGCAATGGTGAAAGCTGAACTCGGAGCTTCAACTAATGATGTTGGGCGGTTATGCATTCATCCTAATATAAATAAGTGGAGTAGATGGAAACCAATGAGTATTCCTTTACCAACATTAACGGATACTCAAAGAGCAAATTATTCGGGTTTTAAAATAGATTTCTTAACTAAAGAACTTCTTTATGATAAGCCAACAGGTGGAGCTAACTCTCCATATAGATTAGAAGATTTTAGAGGGTATAATCGTGACGCAAAAGGAGTGGATGATATGTCTTTAGATTTAAACTTTTCATCAGAAATAGGTGAATCTCACGGAAGGGAAAATCAGAATGTAGTGGCTTCACTTCAGTTTCCTAATGAAGAGTTATTTAATGCTATATGTGCTGAACACGGTATAACACATATAGCGATATTTGATATGAATGATAACATACAGCAAGCTAATTTTGGTTCTGGAAGAGGTGATGCAGTATTACCTATTTCAGAAATAGA
>JAQVZQ010000146.1 GCA_028708095.1 Dysgonamonadaceae bacterium | reverse complement strand
TAGTTCACCAATCACCCAATAGTTTTTTCCTTCGGAGATGAGTGAGATACGTTCTCCTGCATCTATGCCCATTGCTATGAGACCTGCGGCAAAACGGATGGATTGTTCTTTCACCTCATTAAAGGTGAGAGCAGTGTATTCTATGTTATTTAGTGCTTCATATAGATAAGGGTTTTCCCCATATTTATCCACTGTTTCATTCAACAGCCCTATTATTGTTTTCCCCATATTGTTGTTATTTGATAATTTAGAAACAAAACTACACAATTTCTGTAAATTATCCTACAGAAACTTAAGTTCAAATTAAATTTAAGTCATTTTTTAAATAGAGGATTTGAGCGATAGCGGTAATCGAGCTTCTTATCTAAAAATACTTGCAACTAGCGCTAGACCGTATGCCACACTGGCAAGTAGCATAACCCATAAAAAACCTGCTTCAACAGCTATAATGGTTGCCAAAACGGTGCTTATTACAGAAAAGCATCCATTAATTCCCCATGCCCATGGTATGAGGCTATTATTGTGGCCATCTAGGTGTTTTAATCCAATAGGAAAGGGCATGCCCATAAAAAATGCAACTGGAGATATAAGAAGTATAGAAAAAAGTATTTTCACTAAAAAGGGTAAACTAATTGACACCCTTAAGACAGGAGTAAGAATAAACGCATAAAACAGAATAAAAAAGATTACCAGTGAGAGAATTATCAAAATAGTTCTGCTATTATTTTTAAGTCTTGATGACATTAAACTTCCCATTCCTGAAGATATTAACAGACCACTTAACACAGCAGAGGCTGCAGTGACAGGATTGCCAAAATAAAGAATGAACTGTTGTATAAATATAATTTCAACAAACATAAATCCAATTCCAATTCCACTAAAATACAACAAGGTGTAAACTTTTCCTTTACCTTTCCATTTGGTGAAAAATAGGGGGAAAATTATTAAAATAAAAGCGATCAGTGCTATTTGAATAAAGGTGAGTAAAGTAATAAAGTATCCTATTTCAAGAAAAGGAACAGCTTCTTGTCCGAATAAATTACGTAATTTGCTTAATCGATCAAGTTTTAGAAATTGAGAGAAATAGGGTTTGTTGTCGGTAGCGGGTCTAATATTAAAATCATAGTTTTTATAAAAGGCATCTCTTTCTGGAGAAACTATTTGATCAACATAGCTGAAAAAACTGGAGTCCTCTAAATGATTAAAAGCCGATCTTTCTGAAGAGGTAATTCCTAGTAATAAAACCAGATCGAAATACATTTGTTCGCAAAAACTTCTTATCCTTGATACTTCATCAGAGCTAAACGGCGTTTTTTTTAGAACAAAAGTAATGGTTCCCCAACTCCTAATTGATACTAGGTGTTGTTCAATCTCCATACATTTATTTTGCTCAAGTGTCTCAACAAGTGTTGCTAGAATTTTTAGAGGGTTTCTTACAGGATAGTCCATCCAAGATGTAACCTCAATCATACCTTTATCGCTAAGATGATTCCAGGTATCGTTCATGGCATCTACGGTTAACAAGTACTGCTCCTCAAGAGCATTAACACCTGAACTTCCTCCAAAACTCTCAATAGGTGGCAAAACTATAAGATCGTAATGAGAACTATCTGCCAAAAGAAAGCTCCGCGAATGCAAACCTACCGACCTGAGCTTTGCGTCTGAGAACAGAGAATCAACTTTAAAAGCAAGTTCATTATTAAGTAGGTTTAGTGCCTTTTTGTTTTCTTCAACAATAGTAACTTTTTCAGCACCACTCCATAGTGCATGGTCTGCATGCAACCCTGTTCGTCCATCCAGGACTAGTACATTGGTAGGTTCGGATATTATATAAGCCAAATTATGGGTAGTGTAATCAAGAAAATGGGCTTCATCATTTTGGGCTCTATTCGTAAGTGGTCCAAACCAATCGCCGTTACTGTAAATAATATCGCCTACAGGAATATCACCTGTGAAAGAAAGACTTAAACCTGGAGCATTGCGAAATGAAGGCGCTTCTATTACCTGAATATGTCCGTAAGGGCTCTTCCTTTCCATATAAATCTCACTTTCGGGCATATTTAATGCTCCTGAGACACCTTTAAATTCTGAAACGGGGAGTTGTGAAGGAAAAATAATCAGATAAACTGGCAAGAAAAGAAGAAGTAGTGATGGAATTATTAATTTTTTGAACCATTGTTTAGGGATGATGAATATTCCAGCTACAATTGGAAGAATAGCAACAACTGCTGGCAATTGAACTGGATAAAACACCCAAAGAAGGCCCAACAGAAAAATTCCCCCGAGACCTGATCCAAGTAAATCAGCAAAATACATAGTCCCAATGCGACTAACATATTGAGTGTAAATTAGCCCAATGGCAAGAGCTCCCAAAAAGAAGGGAATGAAGAAGGAGAAATAGGATAGGAAGAGATATTTTACGTTCAAAAAGTCAGCAAAGATTAGGTATGTATCAAACTTACCAAAAAGTGTTGATGAAAACAGAATTATTCCACTCATCGCAACTCCTGTAAGGGTCATCAATAAATATAAGGCAACCTCTGCGTGTCGCTCAAACCATTTTCTGGTAAATGCAAGAAGTGTACCGCTGGCACCGAATCCCAAGAGAGCAATCGAAATTACCATATAGGCAAAATGATTCCATTGCACAGCAGAAATCAACTGCATCAACGACAACTGAAAAGCTATTAATGATGCAGAAAGAAGCCCAAGGGAGAGATAAATCCTTTTATTCATTTTCGATGTGTTGCCCTTATTGGTTTTGACCTCTCGTGAATGGCACAAATTTAACTGGCATCAAGCTGGATGTAGATATTTTCCCATCCTTTTTTTCAATCAGCATAAGTGTCTGAACAAGAAAGGGCGAACCAACAGGGATAATCATTTTCCCTCCCTCCTTCAATTGCTTAATTAATGAAGGTGGAATATGCTCGGAAGCAGCAGTTACAACAATTGCATCGAAGGGGGCTTCTTCTTCAAAGCCATTGTAGCCATCACCACTAATAACTTTGACATTGTCATAACCAAGATTTTGAAGTCTGTCGGAAGCAGTTTTTGCGAGTTCAGAAACAATCTCAATTGTGTACACTTTGTCTATAATCTCGGCTAAAACAGCAGCCTGATAACCCGAACCTGTACCAATCTCCAAAACTTTATCACTTGGTTTTGGTTCTATAATTTCTGTCATATAAGCTACAATATAAGGTTGCGAAATAGTCTGACCATAACCTATCGACAAAGGACTGTCATCATAAGCCATGCGCATATACCTAGGAGGCACAAAAAGATGACGCTCTACTTTTCTCATTGCATCAAGTGTACGAACATCTCTAACACCTCTCTTCAATATCTGCTTAGTGACCATTTTTTCCCTCTCTTGTTCATAATTTTGAGCATGTATTGACCAGGGGAAAATGAAAATTGCGAGTAAAATATATAGATATCTCATATCTTAAATTATTTATTTTTAGTAATAAACAATATACAAAAAAATCTTGATTTACAACAGATTATCATTTAAGTCTTGCTTTTTACCAATAAGTATCTTTGGGGCAAATGGAGCTCCTGCTCCGTCTTTATTGATTCCGTTTTTCAATGTCTAACATCGCTCCCTCACGAATCCTTTCGTGTGGGTTTCTTGCTTATAAATAAGGAGTTTAAGGTTTCAATAATAAAACCCAGCAACTATACACTTTAGCATATTGACTATTACCGTTTTGTTTTCATGATCTTGATAGGCGGACAAGTCAAAAACACGCATCAGAGATCTGCGCCAACCAAAAGTAAGTGATTCATTTCTTTATCTCTTAATCATCTTAGTTGAAAAATAAAATAGTTTTTCAGTTTTTCTCAAAAACAATTTTTATTGTCATTCGTATAAAAACGTAGTATGTTAACTAATGCGTTAAATTATGTTGCGGCTGTTTTATTTATATCCATCTCAAAACTTTGATAAACCAACCGTTACTTTCTCTCATTTCATTCTTTCATTTTTGTTGTTATCAATAAGCAGTCTCACTCTTGAAAGTTTTGAAAACAATATTTCAAATTCTATAAAACACATAACATGCGCATGATCAAGGGTGTGGCGTTTTAAAATATTACAATATCGTACAATGTTTTGTATTCGACAAGTTGAAATATTACAACATCGTACGGAATTGTAAATTCGACAGACCTGAAATATTACAACATCGTACAGAATTGAAAATTCGACAGACCTGAAATATTACAACATCGTGTGGAGAAGTCTTATTTCATGTCTACTTCACCTAAAATCGTTAGGTTGTATTAACATTTACGCCTTGTTTGGACATAATATTGCACTTGCACATCATATCTCGCTGTCACTTTGTCTTAAATTCCACTGACATAATGTCATGTCACTCCCGTTTTGAGGTAAAGATGTAAAGATAAATGCTTTTTCACACCGAAATATTACAACATCGTACAATGTTTTCAATTCGACAGAGCTGAAATATTACAATATCGTACAATGTTTTGTATTCGACAAGTTGAAATATTACAACATCGTACGGAATTGTAAATTCGACAGACCTGAAATATTACAATATTGTACGGAATTGTAAATTCGACAGACCTGAAATATTACAACATCGTACGGAATTGTAAATTCGACAGACCTGAAATATTACAATATCGTATAGAATTTAAAATTCGACACGTTGAAATATTACAACATTGAACAATATTTATAAATAATGACTCGGAATTACATTCTTGAAAAGATGAGTATGCTTCATTGGCAAATCTCAAGAAATGCGTCTCAAACTAAATCCGTATTATTCACATTTTAGTACTGATTAAAACTTATTCTTATACCTAATTTGAGGTTAAAATTTAAAGGTTTCTCTTTATAAATTGTTTCTATAGGACTTCCATTATTGAAATAATAGGCTAACCCTGGTTCAGCAAAAACACCCAATTTTGATGTCACATTAAGTTGAATACCCACTGAACTGTTTACAGAAAACTGAAGAGGACTATCCTTTATTTTTTCATCGTCTGTTGAAACAATATTGTTGTTAATAATATAATCTGTATGAGACTTACCATCTACGCATTTTTCCATCACCCCCCCCGTTGTAGCATAAAAACTCAATTGTTTGCTATCCCACACATTGTAGCTGATATTTAAGGGTATACCAACATATTGCAAGGATTGTTCTGTCTCATAAAGATTTTTGTCTGTGCCCGAAGTAAGATTTGATGAAAGATAAGTATATGTCAGACCGCTTTCGATACCAAACTTATCGTTAAGTTGATAACGTATCGATAAGCCTGCTTTTATAGGCTGTTTATGCTCTGTATTTGTATACGTTTCTTCTCCTATGTTAGAATAGATAATATCTCCTACAAAGCTTTGTTCTTCAACTCGATTAGCAGACATCTGTCCAGGAAGAGTGGCCCTTGCAATAAGTTCTCCATAACCACTATTATCAACCGATGTATTAGGTAAACTGGTGCTATACAAACTAGCAGTTAGTTTATCTCTGTTTTTAGATGTTCTTCTGTAGTTGTAGTTATCAATTGATCCATAATTTGCTCTTCCATTTGGGAAGTAATCCTTTTTTTCTGATTGACTCTCTTTAGCAGATTCTGTTTGGTTATTATCAGCATCTTTTTGGTCCTCTTCTATATTTTCATTTTCAAGTCTTTCTGATATCTCATCTTCATCAGATATGGGCACAAAAATTGGTTCTTTATTATTGTTACTTATCTGTTGTTTGTTATATGATGTTGTGTTAGTAGCAAGAAGAGGAGTCTTGTCTTCTATCTGTTGAATATTATTATTGTTATTTTGATTTGTAAGTGATTCTTGGATATTTTGTTTTGCCAGTTGAGGCTCTATATTGGCAGGAGTAGTAAGCAAAGAAGATTCATCTTTGCCAATAAAGAATATAAGCATGAGCATTGCGGCAACCGTGCCAATGGTGGACCACAAAAGCACCTTCTTATAACTTTTTATAGGAGGAGCCGACTTATTTACATTAAGCGCAACTTCAATGTCATCCCACAATCCTGAAGGCTCAGGTTGTTCATGGGTTTCCATCTTTTCGCGCAAATTATTTATCCATTTTTCTTCCATACATCAATAGTCATAAAGTCATCTTATATTCATTTATTTTTTCTGCCAACTTATTCTTAGCCTTATACAACTGCGAGGCAGATGTATTCTCTTTTATGCCAAGAATAGAGGCTATCTCTTTATGGCTTTTATCCTCAAAAACATACAAGTTGAAAACTGTTCGGTATCCAATAGGTAATTGACGAATCATTTCTTGGATAACGTGAGCAGGTATATCATCAGTATCGGGTGCTTCTTCATTGGTTACATCAGGCAATTCCCATTCATTTTGAACAAAATCGAATCGCTCATTCTTTTTAATGAATTTCAAAGATTCATTAACAACAATCCTTGCCATCCAAGCTTTAAGAGAACCAACACCTCGATATTCAAACTTGTCTATTGATGTAAATATTTTAACGAAGCTCTCTTGCAATACATCCTTCAAATCGGCTTCAATAATGATATAACGAGAGCAAACAGCGGTTAAATACTGGATATAATGAAGGTATAACTCTTTCATTGCTGAAGAATTGCCCTTCCGTATATTCTGAATCAACTCAAAGTCTTTGTCTTTCTCGTTACTGGTCATTTGATGATGAAATATACTACAAAAATAATTATTTTGTAATTGCCAGCCATACTCTTTTTTTTAGAAAAAAGTGGCCGACAATTATCAATTATTTATTTTTTGAGTACACATTTAATCAAATCTCAGTTTAGTGAAATGTTACTCTGAGAGATTGTTTTTTATTTAATGGCCTGAATAAAATTGTTTTTATTCTCAAGAGCAAGTGAACCTTTCGTCTCTTTATTAGTACGGTAATCAAACACTACACTCTTTTTTCCACTAAAAGACGACCAAGTTAGTTTCAACTTCACTGTTTCACCATTTGTGTCGGGCAAATCTTTTAAGCTGAAAGCTACCAATGCATCTCCTCTTTCGCCATAAATATCTCCATAAGCATTGTGTCTAAACTCAACTTCATATGGATCATCTTCATTCACACCAGTCATCAAATTTACAAAATGTGGCTTTCGTGTATAACCCCAATTAGTTCTAAAACGAAGCGTCAAATAGCTGTCTTCAGCAATTGTTACCCAGTCATACACTATTTCCACTGGATCTATACCATATATATGCTCATTATCCACATCGGATGAATAAGGTACAGTAGCTTTTGTTAAAATACTATCGATCCAGTTGATATGAACAGCCTTGCTGTAACCTTGACTTTCTTCTTCAACTTCTTTGAAATTGACTAATGCCCTAACTTCTTTGTTACCAAAAGGTGATTTCTTAAAATTTTTAGGTAGCAACGTTGTATTATCATCAAGTTGCAAATAAAAAGTACTGTCAGCTGCATGTTTGGCTGTTACTAAAGCGTTCGGATAATAGATAGATACATCTTGATCATTAATCTTTGAGCAAGATTGAATTAGCAATGAGGAAATCATTATTCCTATTGTTATAAAAGCGATTTTTGAAAAATGTTTCATAAGTTTATATTTTTAAATTGTTTGACTTAATTACTTATTAAATACTACTCATTAAATCGCACAATCAATAAACCTTGCCTGGTTTAAATATAAATGATGTTAATAAGTGCTTTTCCATGGCTTTTCTTGTGCAAATGCTTTCTAATTGAGACAAATAAAATAATGTGGGGAGGGTAAAATGATTGAATAACCAGTTTGAAAGAGGGGATATGTTGTGACTGTCCATGCAAATGGAATTGAAGAAGGGAGAGAAAAATTGCATGGGGCAGGGGTGTAAATGACCATTTTTAATATGTGCCTATCTTTTTTATCCTCTCAATAACTATTTTGGAAAGATGAAAAAGCAACTACTGACAACAAAAAGATGTTATCAAAAGATATAATCACATTGCAACCCTCATATATATATTATTTGTTCAATCTCTCAATTAATATCCCACTATGGTAAGTCCGCCCCATCCATAAGTTGCTTTATAAGTTGCAACTGCATCTGCTGGTACTTCTATAGTAGCACTGGTTGGTAACATATAATTACTGTATGCAAAAGGTGTTGGATTCGAAAATCTGATAGAATTTACCTTTACACATCCCCAAAAAGAATATTCCCCTATAGTTGTAAGAGTAATTGGGAAAACTATACTTCCAGAAATATTTTTGCAAAACCTAAATGCATCAGTATCAATGTTGACAATACTATTCCCAACCACCAGTTCCGTGAAACCAGCACAACTATAAAAAGCTGCATCTCCAATCTTTTTCAATAATGGAGGAAATGCTAAAGAACATGTGAAGCCACGACAGTGCCCTATCAAAAGAATCAACCAAAAGAAACATACAAAGAAAGGTAAACCTGCGAGTAAACTGTGTATCATCTTATACGCTTCAATTATTTACACCTTGCAAAATTATCTTTTTTATACTATTCAATACATTATTGATAATGCATATATTAGCACCAAAATATGAATGGAATACTCATTTAAATTACTTGCATCTGTCAATCACTCCTATGTTATGTTCGCTTTTATCTTGCCCCCCTGTGCCTGTCGATGAAGACGCATTTGCTACGTTTAACAAATGCTTTTAAATAATTGCCTGTATCGGTAGAGCTCATGCCCCAGCATCAACACAAAGTTGAAAATGTGGATAATGCGGGTTATATATGAAAGGCGGGAATGCCCAACAATCAGTCATCAAGATGCTCACCGAGAACTTATTTTTTAAATGTAAAAGCCTTAAACCCTACTGTTAACTTTAGAACTGGATAAAACTTAAAACCCTCTATGGCATCATTTACATCGTTAATTACAGTGGTAACTTCTGTATCGACATCATTATAAACTCTTGTTAGTTCGTTGTTGATATCTGTGAAATGCTCATCTTTTTGTGCTTGGGTAACATTTCCACCAAAGTCGATATTGTTTGCGTTAAATCCTGTTGGCATAGTATGTTTTAAGTTGAA
>JAQVZQ010000145.1 GCA_028708095.1 Dysgonamonadaceae bacterium | reverse complement strand
AAAAACGAGCCTATATGCGATTACTCTGCTCCAAGGTTCTAAAAACTTTAATTTGTCTCCAAAAGAAATATGCTGCCAACAAGGCTCCCATAAAATCAGAAACTGGTGTAGCTGCCCACACTCCATTAAGACCAAACAACCGTGGCAAGATAATAATACTGGGTATCAAGAAAATAAGCTGCCTACTAAGGCTCAGTATTATCGACTTCTTCGCTTGACCAATACTCTGAAAGAAACCCGAAAGAACTACTTGAAAACCTACTAAGGGAAATGCAAGAATGCTGATACGTAACGCATTTTCTGCAAGATCTAATAACTGAACATCTGATGTAAAAGCACGTGCAAACAAGCGCGGGAAAAATATTCCTAACAAAAACCCTGCAGTTGTTACCACTGTGGCTATTTTAAGACCATAATAAAATGTAGCCTTTACTCGGGGATAACTCTCAGCACCATAATTATATCCGATAATGGGCTGAAGACCTTGATTTAGCCCAATTACAAACATTATAATTAGCATGAACATAGACAACAGTATTCCATAAGCTCCAATTGCCAAGTCACCTCCATAAGTTTTTAATGATGTGTTCATTAGCACAGCAACACCCGAAGCTGCAACTTGCATAAAGAAAGGAGACAGTCCGATGGATATAATTGCAATAAGTATGCTTTTCTCGAAACGAATGTTCTTTCTTTTCAAACGAAGCGAACTGGTTTTACGGGTAAAATGATGCATAACAAACAACATGCCTAAGAACATGGAAATGATAGTTGCCCAAGCCACACCAGCAATTCCCATGCCAAATACGAATATGAATATAGGGTCTAAGATTATATTTAAAAATGCTCCGATTAGCATGGTGTACATGGCTTTTTGAGGATAACCTGAAGCACGCATCATGCTATTGAAGCTATAAGTCATGGTTACAAATATATTGCCTGGCAAAATAATTTGCAGATAATCTCTTGCAAACGGATAGGTTTCTTCACTTGCACCAAAAGCCATAAGAATGGGTTCAAGGAAAATCATGAGCAGTGTGATGAAAACTAAGTTTAAGGCAATGGTGAGCAAGAATGAATTGCCCAAAATCTTTTCTGCCCGTTCATGGTCTCTCTTTCCTAAACTGATAGAAATTCTACTGGAAGCTCCAGCCCCCACCAACATACCTAATGCTGCTGTGAGGTTCATTACTGGGAAGGTAACTGCCAAACCTGAAATAGCCAATGCTCCTACTCCTTGTCCAATGAAAATGCGGTCAACAATATTGTAGGTAGCATTCACCATTGTTCCAATAATTGCAGGTAATGCATAATCCCAAACAAGTTTACTTATCTTTTTGGTTTCGAATTCTATTTCTCTGGTTGGTCTCAATATATATATTTAACTGAAAAATGAAAAAGCTGTATGCTTTATCTGCAAATCGCCCTTTACATCCTCCTTATCATTTACTCCTTTTTTGTCATAATGTCAAGCACCATTTTATCGGTCTCAATCATTCCTGTATTACCAATTTCTGCCATGTTTCGAATGGTTTTGTCCACATCACTGTCCACAATTCCTTCTTGTGAACTGATTACTTTGTTTTCTATTGCCATTAGTGCCGATAATAGTGCTGTGGAAACACCACTCGAAATTTTAAGTGAGCAACTGGGTTTTGCACCATCACAAATCATTCCCGTAATATTGGCAATCATATTTTTGGTGGCAAAAGTAATTTGCTCATAGTTTCCCCCCATCAAATAGGTGATTCCACAACTTGAACCTGTAGATGCTACTACACAGCCACACAGAGCCGACAGCCTACCTAAATGTTGTTTGATGTAGATAACGCATAAGTTACTTAACACTAAAGCACGTATAAGTGTTTGCTCATCGGCTCCTATTTCTTTAGCATAAGAAAGTACTGGCATGGTTGCAGCTATTCCCTGATTGCCACTTCCAGAGTTACTCATCACTGCGACTTTGGCTCCGTCCATTCGCACATCGCAAGCGCCTGAGGTTGCTATCAACATTTTAGAGTGGGGATTGTCTCCAAAAACAGAAATGCCCATTTTTCCTCCCAGTATTTGTGATACGTTGTGACCATAGTTATTTTCTAAAGAAAGCACTGAAACTTCTTCATTCATTTTTGCTGCTGTGTAAATAAATTCAAGTTCCTCGATAGGAGATTCGTGCGCATAATCGAACACTTTCTTCAGGTCTAATGTGATGCTTTCTTCTGTGGTTTCTATTTTTTCAAACTCTTTTGAAACTAAAATCTCACCGTTTTTCTCGATGTGCGAGAAGAAGGTGTGAGCACCACTTATGATGGTTTTCACCTTATCGTTTTGCCAATGAGAAACAACTTCAATATATAGTTTCTCGGTGATTCCTTGCTTCACCGATATATTTATTCTGTCTTCTGCTATATACTGTTTTGCTTTCTCCAAATCACTTGCATCAAAGTTACGAAGGACTTCAAGTCCCAACTTTGATTTACCAATAAGAGCACCCAAAGCAATAGCAATGGGAAGTCCATTCATTTTTGTTCCTGGAATACCTACACCCATAGCGTTTTTTATAACGTTTGGACTCAAAAAAACATCGATTTTCTCTGGTCGATGTTCAAGTAGTTCAGATGACTTTGCAACACATAAAGATACAGCAATGGGTTCGGTACAACCTATTGCTGGAACAATTTCTTGTCCCATTAGACGTTTAATTGCTTTACGCTCTGTTAAAGGCAACATATATATTTAATAATTAATAGCTTGTGGTTTCTACTGAATGCAAATTTACGCAAAGTCGATGAATTAATAAGCATAATGCTAAAAAACAGAACCTGAGAAGAAAATGTTTAATTATTTTTGCAATTAAAAAAGAAAGTTTTATATTTGAACAATACTAATACAAAAATACTGTGAATCATCCAGAACAATTACTTCATTACGTTTGGAAATTCAAGCTTCATGGCTCATCTGCTTTTACTTCGTCAGAAGGAGACCTCATCGAAATCATTGATCCAGGAATGTTGAACACAAATGCTGGGCCCGATTTTTTTAATGCAAAAATAAAAGTTGGAGATAAAACATGGGCAGGCAACATCGAAATTCATAAATCATCATCCGATTGGAAAAGGCATAATCACCATTCAGATTCGGCCTACAATTCTGTTATATTACACATTGTAGAGAATATGGATTGTGATGTTTACACACAGGAAGGAAGAAAAATACCGCAAGTATCTATTGAAGTTCCCGATAAAATTGCAACTAACTACTCGCATCTTTTATCATCAAGTTTCACTATTCCATGTAGCAACAAGTTGGCTCAAATACCAAAGATATATTTCAACCAATTTTTGTATGCTTTGTTAGCTGAAAGGTTGGAACGTAAAACCAAAGATATTTATACGGTGTTGGACAAGTTCAACAATTCGTGGGACGAAACTTTCTATGTGCTACTTGCCCGAAACTTTGGGTTTGGATTAAACTCTGATGAATTTGAACGACTGGCTTTAAGCTTGCCTTACTTTTATATTCAGAAACATAGCGATAACATTTTTCAAGTGGAGGCACTTTTATTCGGTCAGGCAGGTTTGCTGGAGGATGATACACAAATGGATGACTATTACATCGATTTAAGAAAAGAGTATCAATTTTTAAGAAAAAAGTATACCTTAAAAAACTTAGATGGAGTAATATTTAAATCTCTTAGGGTGCGCCCACAAGGTTTCCCTCAAGTGCGCATTGCACAACTTGCAGCAGTTTTGCAACAATCAAAAAGACTCTTCTCACACATATTAGAAAAAGACGAAGAACACCAGTTACGCCTATTTTCTCATATCAACGCTTCGGAATATTTGCAAACTCATTACACATTTGGCAAACCTTCAAAAAAGCATACTAAATATCTTGGAGATGCTTCTATTGATGTAATTTTAATCAATACTGTAGTACCCATTCTTTTTTCTTATGGTGTGAAGAATAATATTGAGAAATATTGTATGCGCGCCCAATCTATTTTAGAAGATTTGAAACCAGAACGGAATAGCATTGTTGTTGAGTTCAAAAAGCATGGAGTTAATACTCAAAATGCAGCAGACACACAATCTCTTATTCAATTAAAGAAAGAGTATTGCGATAAACGTAAATGTTTGTATTGTAAAATTGGATATCAAATTCTCGCCGGAAAGATGCAAACTGTTTAAAATTTAGTAAAATCGATAGATTTACTTATTTTTGCGGCTCATTTTACATAATACTGCTTAAATCGTTGTATTTTTGCACTATAAACAAACTATGATTATCAACTAAATGGTTATTTCGACTTTAAATAATCCAATAAAAAACATCCATCATATATTAGCTGCTTTGAGCGGACTATTTATATTTTGTGGGTGTGCCAATATTGCTGCACCCACTGGTGGTCTATATGACGTAGATCCACCGAAGGTTGTTAAAGCAAATCCCACATTCAATGCCCTAAATATAAAGCAATCAAAAATAGAAATCCTTTTTGACGAAAATGTGAAGATTGAAAAACCAATGGATAAAGTAATTATCGCTCCTCCTCAACAAAGCTTTCCTGTTATTAAAGCACAAGGAAGAAAGGTGATTGTGGAATTGGAGGATGAGTTGAAAGAAAATACAACTTATACAATTGACTTTACCGATGCCATTGTAGATAATAATGAGGGAAATGCACTTGAAAACTTCTCTCTTTCTTTTTCAACAGGAGATCAATTAGACACATTAGCCGTTTCAGGGACAGTTTTGGCAGCTGAAAATTTGGAGCCTACCCAAGGCATTTACGTGGGAGTGCATTCTAATCTCAATGACACTGCTTTTACCAACATCCCTTTTGAAAGAATTTCACGAACCGATTCACGAGGACGGTTTACTGTAAAAGGACTTGCCGAAGGAAAGTATAAAGTGTATGCTTTAGGTGACTTAAATCGTGATTATAAATACGATAACCCTCAAGAAGAGATTGCTTTTTTAGACTCTATTGTTATCCCTTCATCAATGGAAGCGATGCGTAACGACACTATTTTTAAAGATAGTCTCACTATTGACACCATTTATAACATTAAATATACCCGCTTCCTACCCGACAGCTTAATTTTAAGATCATTTGAATCTGGTTTTAAAAGGCAGTATTTACAAAAACACGAGCGCAAAGTTCCTCACAAACTTGAGCTGTTTTTTGCAGCACCAACGGAAGAGGCTCAATTCACATTGCTTGAACCCACAACGAGTAACGAAAATTGGTTTGTAAAAGAGAGCAGTGTTACAAACGATACCTTATCATTATGGATAACTGACTCTCTTATATATAAACTTGATACGATACAACTGAAAGTAGACTATTTACGTACTGATACTTTAAACAACCATATACTAAACACCGACACAATTAACTTCACTTTCAGAGAAAGCAAGAGAAAAGAAAGTAAAAAAGAAAAGAACAAAGACAAAAAAGAGGATGAAGAAGAAGTTATCACATTTATGAATATAATGCAAAATGTGCGTTCTACTCACGAAATATACAACCCTTTGTTCTTAGAGTTTGAACAACCAATTATAAGATTCGACACAGCAGATATAAAACTCCAACATGAAGTAGATTCTGTGTATATGCCCCTTGAATATACTTTAATAACAGATTCTTTGAATGCAAGAAGATATAAAATACAATATAAATGGGAGCCTGGCGAAAAATATAAGCTATTGATAGATTCTGCTGCCTTTGAAAGCTATTATGGATTACACAACAACAAGCTGGAACAAAATTTCACAATAAAAAAATTAGAAGAATACGGAAACTTGGTGTTTGTATTATATGGACTACCAGAAGGGAAAACTGCTTATGTGGAGCTATTAGATTCTCAAGATAAACCTTTTAGAAAGAAACGTGTCAAAAACAACGAAGCACTTTTCATGGATTTAAATCCAGGTAAATTGTATGCTCGATTATTTATAGACGAAAATGATGATGGTGAATGGACAAGAGGAG
The DNA here is from genome assembly GCA_028708095.1 of Dysgonamonadaceae bacterium. Taxonomy (GTDB): domain Bacteria; phylum Bacteroidota; class Bacteroidia; order Bacteroidales; family Dysgonomonadaceae; genus UBA2632. Next base: position 3,116 of record JAQVZQ010000145.1, on the reverse strand, counting down.
ATTATGAGTTAAAACGTCAACCAGAAGAAGTTTATTATAATCCGAAAATGTATGAAATAAGGGCTTTTACCAATCATGAAGAAGATTGGGATATTAATGAACTCCCATTAAACAGACAAAAACCCCTCGATATAACAAAAAATAAACCTGAACAAAAAAAGAAGAGAAACAGGAATGAAGAAGAGAGACAAAATAACAGACAATCGCAACAAAGAGGCAGACCATCAATGGATTTAGGAGGATCAAGAGGAATGCAACCCATTGGGAGATAATTAAAACACATTGTCATCCAATTTTCTTCAAAAAAAAACAATCACAAAAAAATTTTAGAATCATAATAATGAAAAATAAAAATTTATACTTATCAATCGTTTTATTGTTTTCTATTTTAAGCTATACAGCAAGCGGACAAACAAAAATTGTAAATAAAGCGTTTGATGCGGGTGAGAAGCTTACTTACGATCTTTATTTCAAATATGGCATCATTAATGTGAGAGCTGGTAAAGCAACTTTAAATACTGAAGCAACAAACTATGACTACAAAGATGCATATAAACTAACACTGAATGCAACAACGGGTGGATTGGTAAGAAGTATGTACAGCATAGAGGACACACTTATTAGCTACATGGACAAGGATTTAGTTCCACTGCTATTTACCAAAGGTGCTGACGAAGGGAAAGATTATACTCGCGAACGCCAGATCTATAAATACAACAATGGAACAACATCCATAAGAACTATTCGGTATAGAAATGGAGAATTATCTTTTGATGAAAATATCACTACTGACCGTTGCACCTATGATATGATATCCATACTCGCTTTTGCACGCACATTGAATTACTCGAAAATGCAACGCGGCGATAACACACAAGTACAATTTATAACTGGCAAAAGACTGGTTAACATGTACATTAGATACCTTGGCACCAGCAGCATGAAGGTGAATAATGGCGAAACTTATGAAGCACTGGAACTCTCGCTGATGATTTTAGATAAAGCGTTCGCAGATCAAGAGGAGGCGATGAGAGTATGGATTACGAACGATGAAAATAGAATTCCACTACAAATTGATTCAAAACTAAAAATAGGATCAACACGAGCTATACTTAAAGATTTATCAGGTTTAAAAAATCCTCTATAATTTATTTAAAAATCAAATAAATATGAATCAACGTTTATTCACACTATTAACTTTATTAGGATATCTGTTTATAAGTAACTTTTCGTTTGCCCAAAAGGCGGTAAATAATGACGAAAAGCCAGTTGTTTTATTTGTAGAGTTCGAGTTTGATACTAAAGATATGGGTCAAGCTATTGAACTGCTAACTGAAATGCAAAATCAAACGATTGAAAACGAAGAAGGTTGCATCGCTTATGACATTTTACTGCATAATGAACAGCCAAATACAATATACATGTATGAGTGCTATGAAAACAGTGCTGCATTAAAGCATCATAACAACACATCTTATTTTAAAAGCATTGTTGACAAAAAGCTAACTCCTCTAATTAAGAATAAGAAAATACTTACACTTTCGCCAATTAATGAAATTGGGGTTATGATGTAAAAACCTCATCCAAGTTTCCACTCTCGCTGGCGCAAGTCCCATATCATTAAGTTAAGAGTTAAGCATCTCATTAATAAAATGTTTTTACTCATTGTTATACAAAAGCGAACCATTTTGGACTTACATGACAAGTAGTATGGTATGCAATATAAGATTTGTATTAGGGCTGGAAGCCTGATATAATTCAGTCCAGTCTGCAAGGCTTGGGTGTCAGTTAGAGACTGTATTGTGAGGCCTCGTAAGACTGGCATAGAAAGATATATGATCACCCATTCCGTTTATAACTATTGGGATAGAATCGTTTTGTTTGATGACTGAGTCAATGTATGCATATAATTCATTTCTATCTCACTCCCCCTCGTTTCCGAACTAGGGGTACATGGTTTAGCGTTTGTAACGCAAAAAATATCAACAACATAATCTACCGTTTGCAAGATAAAAAAACAGCCTAATTAATGTGCTTACAATTGCAGTGTAGTGGAAAAGATAAAGTTCTTAACTGCTTACGCAGCATTCACCCTGTGAAATTTTATTCTATTTCATAGGGCAGACTGATTTGGGACAGTTTTTTTAAGCTTGCGTCACCCAAAACAACAAAGCCAAACTTGTAATTAATTGTATATCTAATAATTATTTTTAGCGGGTGATGCGTGTCGAAGTCATGACATATAGTGATAATGAGGATGGAGTGTCTCACAAATTTATGCCAGCCTTACGAGACCTCTGTGCACATAACTCATCAATACCCAAGGCTTCACCTTGAGCTGAATTATGCCAGCCCTACGAGGCTTGAAATGCAATTAGCAAAAACAATCTCGACGGTAAACAGCAGAAACACATTATAAAAAGGCTTAACTTAATTACATTGGACTTGCGCCAGCCAAGGAAACCCACACGAAAGTATTCGTGCGGGAGCGATGTTACCAATAGTCCATTTAGCTCCGCATTAAAGCCCATTAGGGCTGAAATAATTATAGCAAATAGTGTAGATCTATGCTAAAACTCCGTAAGGAGTGACACCATTCATCAATTCTCGTGAATCCCTCGCTGGTGCAGATCTCCTGATCTGTGACTTTGTATATTAAGTTTGTGGTATACAATATAAGACATGCCAGCCTTACGAGGCTTTAAATGATTATAGGGATGGACAACAATATTTATACAAAAGAACTTTCGACTGAACTGACACCAAAAATTAAAAAGCGATTCTCAGACTTTCATATGCACATTGAATTTCATCCAGAGTTTAAGTTACTCTCTTAAACATTCCGTATCGACTTTATATGTTTTCGTGCTACAAGTCATTAAACTCACTCAAAAAATCAATATATACTCTTCGCATTCTAACATCTTTGCAAGCTCTTATAATTAATATATCTGAGTCCACTCCGAAAAGTTAATTCATCTACTTTTTACCCCTAAATCCCCTCGTATGTTTGCAGATATCTTTGTAAAGTTAATAAATAATTATTTATTAACTTTACAAACTAGGAAAGAAAAAGTATAGGAACAGCAAAAACCCCCAGATAACTCATGGAAGTA
>JAQVZQ010000144.1 GCA_028708095.1 Dysgonamonadaceae bacterium | reverse complement strand
GGACTGTTTGGTAGTATGTTTGCTACTGGTGCTATGATAGGACCCATTTTCGGTGGTATATTTGTGACATATTATACATGGCAATGGATTTTTCATATCAATATTCCTATTGGAATAATGGTGTTTATTTTAGCCTTGCGATTTATACCCAAATCAAAGCCTATAGCTTCACGTAAAGAAAAAATAGATTTTTTAGGAATGTTGTATTTGGCTGGTGGAATTATCACAGCTATGTATGCAGCTACTTATATGGGAGATAAAGAGGCATTTGTTTACTCGCCTCAATTTATTGGTTTAATTTCGTTTTCAATTCTATCTTTCCTGCTCTTTTTCAGACATTTAAAACGGGTGAAATTTCCCTTTATAAAACCCATACTTATATATGGTAAAGGATTTGGAGCAGTCAATATTATAAACTTAGTTCATACAGGAATGGTTATTGGAGCCGCCTCTCTGGTGCCTTTTTATGCAGTAAGCCGATATGGAATTAGTGAGTTGCATGCTGGAACGTTGTTAGTTTTTGAGGGAGTTGCATCAGTGGTATTATCGATAGTAATGAGTATCTATTTGCGCAGAACTGGTTATCGCTTGCCTTTATACATTGGGTCAGTTGTTTTGGCTCTTGGTGTTGCACTTCTTTCGTTTGAACCATTGCATGGTATTCTGCCATTCACTTGGCTTTCTATAAGCACTTTTTTAATTGGATTTGGATTTGGAATAATGAGTCCTGCTGCTCGAAATGCTGGGATACAATTAGCACCAGAGCAATCTGCCAATATTGCTGCAATACGTTCGCTGGGTTTACAAATGGGACAGATTGTATCCGTTGCTGTGGCTTCGTCAATTATTACTGCAGCTACCATTCCTGGCAAAGCCCAAGCATTTGTCTATTTAGGTCTCTCGGTAATACTTTTACTTACAATTCCTGTTATATCGCGTGTTCCTGAAAATAAGGGGGCGTGGTGATTAAATGATGTATGGTGCATGATGCAAAAGAATTTATAAAAACCACATTTCAAACCACTATTCAAACAATATCTTCTAATTATATTTGTATTGATATACAGGAATTATTTCCATTCCTTTCTTCAAAAACCTTTCTTTCACTTCTGAGTAATGATGTGTAAACCCCAATGCAAAGCCACCACCGCCTGAGCCACAAAGTTTTAACATATACTTTCCTGTCTCGATTCCATACTTCCAGCTCTTTTCTAATGAAGGTGGAATCATTCGATTAAAATAAGTAGCTTGAAATTGAGAGAGTTCAAGTATCTCTTTGGTAAATTTGTCAATATCTGCATCGATGAGAGATTGAATACAACTATTGTTCAACGGTATGTACTCATTTTGGATTCTATCGTTAAACTCAGAGTTCTCACAATCTTTTATGAATTGATCTACAAGGGGAGCTGTTTTCACAGACTTTTCACTGTTTAATAGAAAAATGGCATCGTCAGGGTTTAAATTATACCGAGGTATATTTATGGGAAGAATAGTCTGATCTTCTTTGATAAGTAAAGGAGTTTTCATGAAACAAATAAGGGGGTCAATGCCAGAACTTGTGCCATGAAACCAAGCTTCCAAAACAGCTAAATCTTTTTTTAATTTGGGTATGTCACTTTGTGGATGTGTGAGATGTATGTGTGTTTGCCCATTTCCCATATACTTGCTGTAAAGTGCGACAACTAAAGCTCCACTGCTTCCCAAGCCATATCCTTCGGGGATAGAGGACTCGAAGTATAATCCATTACCAATATCCTCATCCAATAATCTATGGTTAAACCCTTCAGGCAATTTGCCTTTCTCCGCAGTGGGTAATAGATAATTTTGATAATATTCATGTAATTGTTGATTACTACGTCGTGCAAAATCCAGATCAGTGTAATGATTCTTGTTAATGAACTTCAGCGAACCATTAAAATGACTATATGGAATAGACAGTGCCATGGATTGACAAATTATGCTGTATTCGCCAAATAGCATTATTTTGGAATCGAATGAGTTGTTTTGATTCTCTTTGTTTGTTGACATATAATATATTAATGTTCTCCATTTATATTGGAGAAGAATGTTAAATTGATAAGATAAAGCTTGTGATTAACTTCTTTGAATAGTTAGCAGCTGTTCATCTTCATCGATAATTAACCATTCAATCTTTTTTTAGTTCAGTTGATATTCTTTTTTGTGGACCATTTCCCAATTGGTCAAAGATTATTTCTTGTTGATGACAAAGTGGTCTGATGCTATTTTCAATCCATGGCAAGATAGTCTCTTCCATGTATTTTGGATAAAGCAAATGCACATTTGGTCCAGCATCCATACTGAAACCTACTGGCAACTTTTCTTCAAGACGTGCTTTTCTAACTTCTTCAATTACTTTTAAACTATTGGGATGAAGAAGCGTATAACCAGGATTGGAACTCATCATGAGTGCATGTAAAGAAAGGGCTTCGTTTTCAGCAATATCAAAAAACTGATTCCAGTCGCCTGTTTTTAATACCTTCAGTAGTTGCAGCGAGTTGTCATTGGCTTGCTTGATGCGTGCCTTTCCGTAAGGATGGTTGTTCATTAATGCATGTCCTTGGGTGCTACTCACTTTTTTGCTTTTAGGCTCAACTATGAGTATGGCATTGGCTATTTGCATAAAGTTATCGTGTATAGTGGGAAGCTTCACTGCATAGTTGTCACTACTTTGTGATATGATTGGAGTTTCTCCCCATATTGTCCATCCTCCATATAGTGACCGTGCAGCACTTCCTGAGCCCAGCCGAGCCAATTCAGACGCATTTTGGAGATTTAAAGGCTGGCTCGACTCATCATTAATCATTTGTTGTAAGTCAATCAAACAAAGAGCCAGTGCACTCATGCTGCTTGCTGATGAAGCAATACCTGATGAATGAGGAAAAGTGTTGGAACTTTCTATCGTAAGGTGATGCGTGTTAATGAATGGAAGCAGGGCTGATGCCATTTTAAGTAAGTTGGCAACCTTATCATTGAACGCCTTTTTTTTATTGCCATCTAAAAAGAATGTAAAGCCACCTTCGGTTGATGGTTTTGCATTGACACGAGTTGTGGTTACAGCATTTTTTAGTGAAAAGCTGATGTTAGGATTCAATGGTTTTTGAATATCCTTCTTTCCCCAATATTTGACGATAGCAAGATTGGAAGGAGTTGTCCACTCAACGGTAATTGTTTGAGTTTTATTATTAGTCATTGTTATTGTGTATAGAATATTTGTACGAGTGTTTGTTTACAACACAAACAGCTCAACCTTCTTATGGTTCGATGTGAATTTTTTGAGAATGGGATGTTGTGTAGAATTTTTTCAAACTTCTTTTCATCACAATATATTTGATAATACCAGTAACCAGTATCACAACACTCAACACAAAACAGACTGGAGCCCACCATTTGATGGCTACAAAATCCTCCATTTCCATAAATGCAATTCTACCCAGAATGAGGTAGAGTGCAGTGCGAATATAAGAAAAAAGCGTTCTTTCATTGGCGAGACGTGTTCTTTCTAAAGCCAAATAGTCCCTCAATATAATTTCTTTATTCTGCTCAAAATCAAGATGTGGCATAAACTATGTGATTTATTTGTTTATAATTACCTCTTCAAAAGGCATAACCACTGGATATCCTTTTGATTGAAACCACTTTTTATTGGTAGCAAAATCATTTGCAGATAAAAAGAGTGCAAAATCTCCACCCCAAGCACCCAAAGATTTTATAGCTCCTACGTAATCTGGGAACAAAAGTTTTTGAACAGGAGTAAGTCCAATAGCTGTTGCAATTATTTTTTCATGCTGTTGCATGAGACGCATGAATTTGTGGATCTCCTGTACAATCGTAAATTCTTTTGACAAATCAGATATCTTATCTATTAATTCTTTATTGGGTGCAGCTGACTTTAAAAATGATTTCACTTGAGAAGAAGAATTCTGCTTTTTATTGAGATAAACAATACCCATTTGCTGAATGAAGGTTGGGTTGAAAGGAGCAGTTGTGATTTGTGGCGACCCTCCTTTTGTACGTTGATAAAATATGGGCTGATTAGCATCTGCACAAGCAATATCATATCCAGAGCCACCAATGGTGGCATCCATCAATTGATAGGGATCTATTTCTAACCATTGCTCCAAGAGATGTAACAAGGTAGAGCTACTGCCCCAACCCCAACTCGGATCGAATTCAAGATGAGTGGTTACAGTATTATGATTTAGCTTTTTTTGGACAGATAGGTTTTGTTCCGCTGCTTTTCGAAAAATCAATTGTAGGTTTTCTGCTTTTTTGCGATCGGTAGATTCTACAATAGTTAGATGCTCATCGAACTGCACTTCAAACCATAAACCGTTGGGTATTTCGGCACGCCATGATAACCCAGATTTTTTGGATTGAGTAACTGAAAGTGTTTGTCCTTTGTTAAGTGGCGCAGCCAATGCCAAAGCTCCCTTAAGAACTAAGTACTCACCAGTTATTAATAATTTGCCATTGGCATGAAATTTCTTCATAATTTAAATAAGTTGTCTCTTTTTCAATATGATAAGTCAATTACGACTTATCGTTTCAAAAACTCTCTCACTTTTTGTAAGCTAACTGTTTTGTCAGAAAAGTAAGCTTCTGTTCTTTCTCTCTCTTCAAGTGTAGCATTAAAACTCGTAAGGATGTTGGATAGGTGCAATTTCATGTGTCCTTTTTGGATACCAGTGGTTACCAATGATGCCACTGCCGAAAAGTTGTTGGCTAAACCAGCAGATGCTGCTATGCTCATAAGTTCTTCTGCTGATGGACTTCGCAATATTTCCATGGAGAGAGCAGCCAATGGATGCAAGCGAGTTAGTCCACCCACAGTGCCTAATGCCAGTGGAAGTGTGAGGGAGAGTTTAAAGTATCCATCATTTGTTATATTGCATGTTGATAAAGAACGGTACTGTCCATCACGAGAAGCGTAAGCATGACCTGCAGCTTCCACTGCCCTGAAGTCATTTCCTGTAGCCAACACAACAGCATCTACTCCGTTATATATTCCTTTGTTGTGTGTCACAGCACGATATGTGTTATGATATGCTATATCCATAGCCAGTTTAAATCTCTGAGCAAACTCTTGAGGCAACAGTTCTGCGGAATAGGGAGTGAGTTGTTCTACCTTACAACTTACCTCACAAGTAACCAGACAATCAGGCGTATTATTAGAAAGTATGGCCATGATGATTTCTACTTCTGGTAAGTTCAGCCCTTCAAAATAGCTCATCAGCGCCTCTTTCATTGCCTCAAGGCAAGTATTGATAAAGTTAGCACCCATACTATCGGCTGTCCTAATTGAAACTTGCATTTGCCACACATTGTGCAATTGAGGTTGTTGTATGAATTGGATGTTTACAATTCCACCACCTCTTTCTTCCATACTTTTGGTAATCTCTTTTACAGATGCTTTTAAGTAAGCTTGAAGTGCGGGAGACTGATTGTGTAGGATTGTAGCATCGCCACTCCATTCAAACCAAAGATGCCCAACTTTCAATGTGTCGTGCACTGTTGTTTTAAATCCACCATGTTTTGCCCAAAAAGAAGCAGCTCGTGAAGCAGCAGCAACTACAGAGCTCTCCTCAATTACCATTGGCAATACATGCATCTTTCCATCGATAAGAAAGTTGGGAGCAACACCATAAGGCAAGTAGAAATTGCTCAATGTGTTTTCTGAGAAGTCATCAAAAACTGACTGATCTGTTTCGTGGCGATAATGATTGGTGATTTCCTTCACATCAGCAACCATTGGAAGATTATCTTGAATAAACCTTATTTTCTCTTCTCTGCTCAGTTTTGAAAAACCTTCTACAATTTCCATGAAGTTTGACTAATTATATACTCGTTCTAACTTTAAGATAAGCTGTAGCCAATTGGTAGCTTTTTTCAACTTGTTGAAGGTAGTTTCTAAGCTCTTCATATTCACCTGTCGCCATCTTTAGAAGAGCAGATCCCATACCTATCACTGAGGGGAGTTTACTTATTTTCTGTAGGTAGTATCCATCTAATATATTGGTGATTCCTCCAGATATAATCACCTGCTTGCATAAATACTGGTTGGTTTTTGAAACAACCTCATTTATCATTCGAGTCATCTCTTCTGCTGTGTGTCCTATTTGGGCAAACGATTCAAAAGCAGCCAAATCTCCATCTTTACTTCTCAATAACTCCAATAAGGTGAAATTTGTTCCGCCCAATGCACCAAGCTCAATGGCTTCGATAGGTAAACGCAAAAGTTGCTTAATGCTTTCAGGCCCCATCCCTTGACCCACCTCTTTAACTATTACACGTGTATTAGGGATTGCATTAAGAAATTCTTGGAGTGTGTCCAGCGGAGGACGTTTGAAAACTTCTCCTTCGGGTTGAAAGGCTTCTTGCAAAGGATTGATGTGAATGATGATTCCATCGGCTTGTAAGAGATCAATCAACCTTGGGATTTTATCCGCAGCCTTTTTTTCTATCAGATTTTCAAGTTGTGCAATCCCCAAATTGGCATAGAAAGGAGATGCTTCACCAATAATGTTGCGTAAATTAAAATCGTTTAAATAACTCTCATCTTCCAACAAAACCCTACATGAACCCAATCCCATACCCAATCCAAACTCATTGCAGGCTCTCGCCAAGTTACGATTTATATTACCAGCTTGGGGAGTACCGCCTGTCATGCTACTAATCCAAAGGGGTAGCCGCATTGTTTTTCCTGCAAAGGAAAAGGGAGTTGGTCTTCCTACAGGATGTGCAGCTAAAAGCGGTTCATAATTGAATCGTTGGTCGGCTGCATCTTTTCCTACTCTTGCATGGAAAGCTTGATTGATGTGGTCTTTTTTTCTGTCGCTCATCTCTTATTTTGAGTTGTTTGTTATAGTGAAATTATAAATAGATGATGTAAATCGTGCAATATATTTAATTTAATTTACACCCCCAAACCTCTGGCTATAACCAATCGTAAAATTTCAGATGTTCCTTCACCTATTTGAAGTAACCGTTGGTCTCTATAAAATCGTTCAATGGGATTGTCTTTGTAAAGGCCAGCACCACCAAAGATTTGAACTGCTTCATCCGCAACCTCTCTGGCAATTTCTGAAGTGTAAAGCTTTGCCATAGCTGCCTCTTTTGAGTAGGGTAGCTCATTGTCTTTCAATATACATGCCCGATAAAGCGTGTTTCGAGCCAACTCTATCTTCATGCTCATATCAGCCAATTTGAACCCGATGGCTTGATTGCGACCAATGGCTTTGCCAAACTGTTTGCGTGTTTTTGCATGTTTGAGTGCCATTTCAAAAGCACCTTGAGCTAAACCTAATCCCATTGCACCCACAGAAAGACGACCACCATCTAAGGTTTTGAGCATATAACGAATGCCTTGACCCTCTTGTCCCAATAAATTAGAGTAGGGAACGCGACAGTCCTTAAATGTGAGTCTTGCAGTATCTGCTGCACGCCACATCATCTTTCCCAACATTCGCTTGGATGTAAAACCTGGTGTTCCGTTTTCCACCAAAATGGTAGTCAATTTGGGATTTCCATTATTGTCGTTGGTCATGACTTGTAGTGTTACGCCCATTGTTAGAGGAGTAGAAGCATTGGTAATGTATCTTTTCGATCCATTGATTACCCACTCATCTCCATCTCGTACAGCGGTAGTTTCTGTACCTCGTGCATCAGAACCCGCATTCTCTTCGGTCAAACCGAATGCCCATAGTTTATGGTTCGAAATTAGTTCAGGTAGATATTTTTCTCTCTGTTCGGTGTTGCCATAGTCTATAATGGGAACCAATCCCAAACTATTGTGTGCGACAACGGTGGCTGCTTGAGAGCTGTCCACTCTTGCCAACTCCTCTACGGCTATAATATAAGATAGGGTGTCTTTTTCTTGACCACCATATGATTTTGGGGCAACCATACTCAGTAGTCCTTGTTCGCCCATTTTTATTGTTAGTTCAGATGAAAAACGTTCTTCTTCGTCCAATTGAGCAGCTTTCGGAGCTATTACTTCCTCTGCAAATGCACGAACTTTCAGCCTCTCTTCTTCTTGTTTATCGTTAGGGAGTATATACATAATCGATTATATATAGTTATGTTATTATTGTTGTTATTTGTCTATTGACGTATGAATTTTTGAATTAATTTTCAATGTTTTTTATTTCTACTAAAAGCTCATTGGCTTTTACTTGATTACCTTGTTTGATTAGTATTTTTTTCACAATGCCATCTTGAGGCATCTGTATGCTGTTTTCCATTTTCATTGCTTCCAATACCATTAAGGTGTCTCCTGCTTTTAACAGTTGTCCCTCTTGAATGTTGACTTCAATTATTTTTCCTGGAATAGGGGCTGTAACTGCAGCTCCATTATGATTTGATATATGAGGTTTTTTGTAAGCATTATTTTTCGGCAATTGATGTTGCGATATCACTGTCCAACTATCCACTTCTCTTTCCAATAAAAGCTCATTACCAGGAGTGATCACCCAATTGAATTGTAGGTTCTCATTTTTAAATGAGAACTCTATATTGTCCTTTGTAACTAATATATTTGAAATTACGTAAGAGGGTCCTTCTGAGATCGAAAAGCTTAGATTTCCATCCTCTTTTTGATAATTAACTTCAACGGACTTATCGTTAATCAAATATTTTACTTGGTTACTGATACGGAAAAAACCTACTGTGTTCCACACATCAGTGGCGTTTGCTTTTGTTTGAAACTGCCAAATAAGAATAGCAGCCACAACAGATTCAACTGTTGTTGGAGCAGGAGATGAAGATTTAAAAACTTCACAAAAATCAGTGTTGATTCTGCCTGTTTTGAAATCACTATTATTTAATATACTTTTCAAATACCAAATGTTGTTGGTATTTCCCATGAGAAGCGTTGATTGTAACGCTTTTTTCATTTTTTCTATGGCATAGAGGCGGGTAGAGGCATGCGTGATGACTTTTGCCAACATTGGATCGAAGTCTGAACGAATTTCGACAGTATCGTGAAACCATGTATCGGTTCTGGCTAAACTTTCTTTGGGCCACTGCACATTCAATATGCTGCCAGGAGCTGGATGGAAATTGTTTTGTGGGTCTTCAGCATAAATTCTACATTCCAATGCATGACCATTCATTTTAATGTCATCTTGCGATAGCATTAGTGGCAATCCCATTGCTATGAGCAATTGCTGTTCAACC
>JAQVZQ010000143.1 GCA_028708095.1 Dysgonamonadaceae bacterium | reverse complement strand
TCAAATTGTCATGTTACAATAGTAATAATTGAGTTGCGGTAATCAGATTGTCAACTTACAATTCCACATATAGAAACAAATTGATCGAATTACCAACTGTTTATTAACAGTCATTGGCTAAACTAAGTGTATTGTTAATTGTTTCTTCTTTTTGAGGTAATGCGGTCTTTATGTTGCAAAGTAGCATAATGTCACAATATTGCCAAAAAACGCCAATTTCGCTTACATTTTGTCAACTTTTGACACCAAAAATCAAATTGCAACGTTACAATCTGAACAACAGAGTTGCCAATATTAGAATTGTCATGTTACAATATGCATAACTAAGTTGCCAATATTAGAATTGTCATGTTACAATCTGCATAACTGAGTTGCTGATATGAGAATTGTCATGTTACAATCTCAATAACCGGGTTGCTGATATTAGAATTTTCATGTAACAATCTGAACAACCGAGTTATCAATATTAGAATTGTCATGTTACAATCTGAATAACTGAGTTGCTGATATTAGAATTGTCAAGTTACAATCAAAAAAATTAAGTGCGCCAGTGTCCTGGGAAAGAGGGAGCTTCTGCTCCGTCATTTGTACTATCCCTGATGGTTTACCCTATGGAATAATGCTTTGCATTAAAATCATCGATTTTATTCCACAGGGTGAACGTTTGTAACGCAAATGAGATTTGACACATAATTCAATCCCTACAATAAATAATGTCTGAACCATGATTGAAGGATGAATTGATTGGCATGATTTCTATATACATACATGTGTATTCAATCTTAATAAGGTTGAGGTAGTGGTAGCTATTGGCTGTTACTAAGGTTGAAGTACAAATACAAATAAGGTTTTTTAAAAATAACCTCGAAGCTAGAAGCTCCGATTACATTGTCTGCATTGTCCATCAATTAAGGTGTTTAATCAAAAATCTTACGCTCAGAGCTTAGATACATCTCGCAATATATCCACTGGGCGATGCTTAGTGCTATTGTCTTTAAGGGCTTTGCCCTTTTTTCGCTGCATTTTACCATCACATATTTCAATCATCTTTGCAATATTTGAAAGACAGCCGTTGTCAACTGTCAATTATCCATTGTCAATTGATTAAGCCTAACCACCCCCAACCCCTACCTGTCCCGTCAGCATTGCGGGAAAGGGGGCTTTTGCAGAGCATAAACCTAAACAGTAGCAGAATATTAGAATATTGCACCCACAACCCCACAAGGGGTGCTATTGTTATAGCAGCCAGTATGATACATCAACCATAACCTCGCAAGAGGTGACATTATATATTAGCAAGGTGAATGTTGAGTATCAAGAACCCTCCCAATTAGGAGAAAATCACAACGAATTTCATTTTTTTAGAGGCCCGAAGGGCTGCCATAATTCAGTCCAGGCTGTCAGATCTGGGTAACAGGTAGATAGAAGCAAAAGAGGGCTCGTAAAGCCTGTCATAAAAATATAAGCACCCAAAGAACAACATATTGCAAAATCCTGACTTGTCCTTTTTAGTGCGGCATCAGAATGTTCAGTATAAGAATTATAATAAGTTTTATCAAGTTAACTCAATGAGAATACGACGGATAGAAAAAAATGGAAAATGAATTTAATATTGAATTCTCATAAAATTAAAAGTGAGAAATGAGATAGAAGCAAAATAAGGGCTTAGTGCTGTATTTTAGTGTTTTAAAACATCATAATCGTTGATTATCAAGCATATAAAGCCGCACTAAATTGAAAGGGGACAAGTCAGGAAAATATAAGCACCCAAAGAAAAACATATTGCAAAATTATGACATTGGTAGTGAAACGAAGAATCTGTTTAATAGCCTTTGTCATACAGAACGCAGTGAAGTATCTCTTCAATAATAGTCTAATGGATTTCTCACATACGTTCGAAATGACAGTGGAATTTGAACATTCAGCTTTTTCTACATTTGCAACGAGGGGTTCATGGTTCTGCGTTTGTAACGCAAAATATGGCGGATACACAGGTCCGCCACTACAAATGAACCCCTATTATCGAAAAGGCGCACACACAGGTAGTGCCCCTACTATTTCACCATTTGTGCATTTTTCACCATTGTCCTCTCAACCGCCCCTAAACCTCCTCGGGCTTTAGAGACTGCCTTGCGAAACAGTAATGAGATGGTAAAAGATAGCACTGCCTTGTTCCCCCTTTAGGGGGCTGGGGGGCAGTCAAAAGGCATGTTAACGCAGCGGATATCCATCCGTGCCATTGGTGGTACATATAATAAAAGGGACAGATAAATGTCTGCGCCAGCGGGTGATGAATTGATCATCGAACCTCGCAGCTCCAATTACATTGTCCATCAACTATTCATCTACGGTACAAATTATGAAATCATTATTTCATCCCCAGATTTATAATTGCACCCAATATGAAGTCGTATTTATACCCTAGGATAAATCATTACGCCCAAGATAGAGTCATATTTATACCCTAGGATAAATCATTACACCCAATATAGAGTCATATTTATACCCTAGGATAAATCATTACACTCAATATGAAGTCATATTTATAACCTTGGATAAAGCAATACTCCCAACATGAAGTTATAATTATACCCCTGACAACTATTCTTAACAAATACTGCTCTCTTTTTTCATGTTTAGGTGTAAATATGCTTCATCAGCACACACATTTATGTACATTAGTACAACATATACGACATCCAACACCCATTTTTTGCTATTTCACCCCCTTTCTGCATCATTTGATACCACTTCTCAGTCAAATTTTTTGTCTGCATCATAATTATGATGACTTGATGAGACAATAAATTTACCCGTCATCCAAAATATGACGTCATATTTACACCAATTTTTTATCCGATATTTAAAAACAGACGTCCTTTTTTCAACCCAAGATTTTTTTTCGATCAAATAAAGTACTCCCTTTTTCAATGCGACTATCATCGTTTCGCCCACAACATTCCCTTTTATGCCATAACAATCATGACAGCTTTATCTATTGTATCTCTTTGCAGTATAATGTTATAGTCTATTACGTATTAGAAAAATATTTTTGATACACAGAAGTAATATTGTTTTCATATTCAGTTGCTTTTTAATTTATCAGCGTTTTTTCTAAAAATAAATCAGAGCAGTTTGTGTATGAAATATAGTTTTTTCTGTAGGGAGTCTTGTTTATTAGATGGAAAATGAAAAGGAGTTCAATTAACAAAAAAAAGGAGGAAGCGAAGGAAGAGTGAAAAGTTGTAAATGATGTACAGGAGCGAATTAAACTAATTTTGAACGGCTTGAACTAAATAATAATAAAACTGATTGAATTAATTGGAAAACTGATTAAACTAATTGATATTTGATTTAACTCAGACTAGCACAATTCTCCAAACTTGTCTTTTGCAGAGTATAAAGGTCAATAGAAGCAGTGTTTGATAGCCTTTGTCATACAGAACGTAGTGAAGTATCTCTTCAATAATAATCTAATGGATTTCTCACATACGTTCGAAATGACAGTGGAATTTGAACATTCAGCCTTTTCTCATCGAGACGCAATAAATCGCCGTCTCTACGGTTGTACACGAAAATTGAGACTCTGCGATCTTTGCAGTTAAAAAATCCGTATTCATCAGTTCAATCCGTGTCATCCGTGTTCTAATATCTTTCATGCGTTAGCATAACACAAGGGACAATTCATGAATTGTCTGGCGCAGGTCTACTGACTTGTGACCTTTTACTACACATCGTTTGCGCCACTCCCCCTCGTTTGCAACGAGGGGTTCATGGTTATGCGTTTGCAACGCAAATATGGCGGACACACAGATCCGCCACTACAAATGATCCTGTTTTAATTTAAAAGGCGCACACATAGGTAGCGCCCCTACTAGTTCACCATTGCACATTTCAATCACATTAGCAGATATTGTGCAAGACAGCCGTTGTCAACTGTCACTTGTCCATTATCAATTATTTAACCCCCACTGGCGTAGGTTTCCTGACCTGTGACCATCTACTACACAACGTTTGCGCCCCTCCCCCTCGTTTGCAACGAGGGGTTCATGGTTTACCCTATGGAATAATGCTTTGCATTAAAATTAACGATTTTATTCCACAGGGTGAACGTTTATAACGCAAAAAATAACCTCGAAGCTAGAAGCTCCGAATACATTGTCTGCATCGTCCATCTATTAAGGTGTTTAATCAAAAATCTTACGCTCAGAGCTTAGATACATCTCGCAATATATCCACTAGGCGATGCCCAGTGCTATTGTCTTTAAGGTCTTTACCCTTTTTCTCTGCTATTTCACCATTGCAGCACAATCAAATTAGCAAAATTTGAAATAACATGGCCATTCAGGCCTAACAATGCACTTACCACATATTACTTATGTCTTATTACTTTTTCTCTGTATATTCAATTTAATAAGG
Organism: Dysgonamonadaceae bacterium; assembly: GCA_028708095.1. GTDB lineage: Bacteria > Bacteroidota > Bacteroidia > Bacteroidales > Dysgonomonadaceae > UBA2632. The sequence goes on along the minus strand of JAQVZQ010000143.1, from coordinate 4,868 downwards.
TTAATAAGGTTGAGGTGGTGGTAGCAATTGACTGTTCCTAAGATTGAAATACAAATACAAATACAAATACAAATAAGGTTTCTCTACAAATACTGTCACTGCTCACTTGTACTTACCACTTACTACTTCTCACTGTTCCCAAACTCCCCCTTTAGGGGATTTAGGGGTAGAAAACAAAGTGATTTATTTTCGGAACACACTTATCAATTAGAAAAACTAGTTAAAATAAACAGAAAAGAAAATTAAATATGCGAGTACTGTGGATTACAACAAATGTTTTTGAACCTTTCTATTCATTGGCCAAAGGTAAGCCTTCTAGGAGTGCTTCATGGACAACACCTTTATTTTATAGTTTGCACAAAGAAAATAATATACAGTTAGGATCACTTGTACCTATATTGAAAGGTGAATTTCAGAAAGTAAATGTAGATGGTATAGTTTACTATTCTATACCTAAAAAACAAAAAGACCTTGAGAATAGATTAAATAATAAACTAATAGCTTATTATCAAAAAGCTATTGATGACTTTAAACCCGATATAATTCATATTCACGGAGTAGAAAAAAACTTTGGATTATTACGTAATTTTGTTGATGCCAATATTCCTATAGTTTGTTCGATACAAGGTTTAGTTAATCCCTGTTTTAACTCTTTGAAGGTTAGTGTAGCTACTCTTAACTTATGTAAACATAGGTCACTCAAAAACTGGCTTGGTAGAGGCGGAGTTAAGAACGCTCTTAAAAATTGGCGAAAATTCAGTATTATTGAAAAAGAGATCCTGGAAATTAATCAATACTTTATTGGTAGGACGCTTTGGGACAAGTCGCAATTATTATCATTCAATCAATCAGCTGAATATTTTCAAGGAGAAGAGTTGTTAAGAGATCCATTTTACTCAATGACATGGAGTATAAAAGATTGCACGAGACACCGAGTATTTATCTCTTCTGCAGCTTATCCACTAAAAGGATTTCATGTACTATTGAAAGCTGTTGCTATTTTGAAAAAAGAATTTCCCAATATTCAAATAGTAGCACCTCTCTCTGCTATGAATTTAAACTCGCCAATATTAAAAAATATATTGATTGCTGAAGATTATAGCAACTACCTAAACAAAGAAATAAAAAGATTAGAGTTAGCAGATAATATGATTCTTTTCTCTAAACTCACGGCTGATGAGATGGCCAAAGAGTATAGTAAAGCGCATGCTTTTGTGCTTCCATCATTTATGGAAAACAGTTCAAACGCTTTGGGGGAAGCTATGCTAGTTGGCACTCCATCAATAGTTTCTCCAGTTGGAGGAGTGATGTCTATTGTAAAAGATGAAGAGAGTGCTTTACTCTTTCCATCTGGAGACTATCGTATGTTAGCATATCAGATAAAAAGAGTTTTTGATAATGATGAATTAGCAAATAAGTTGAGTGAGAATGCTAAATATATCGCTCTAAAAAGGCATGATATTGCAAAAACAACAGAGCAATACATTAATATATATGAAGATGTAATTGAATTACACACTAAAAAGAATAAAGCTGAAAATGTATTTTAATCATGGAATTACACAAAAACAAACAAGATGTTACTATGTCAACACCTTTGCTTAGTGTGTGTTGTCTTGCTTATAATCAAGAAAAGCACATCAGCCAAACATTAGAAAGCTTACTAATGCAACGCACCTCTTTTCCTTATGAGATAATTGTTCATGATGATGCGTCAACTGATGGTACGAAAGAGATTATCGAAGAGTATGCATCAAATTTTCCAAATTTGATTAAACCTATTTTCCAAAAAGAAAATAAGTACTCATTATATGGAATGAGTTTTCAGTATGAATATGTTTACCCTAAAGCAAAAGGTGAATATATTGCTATGTGTGCAGGAGATGATTTTTGGATAGATCCACTGAAACTACAAAAACAAGTGGATTTTTTAGAAAATCATCCTGAGTATGGCTTAGTTCATACCAAGTCAGCAAAATATGATGAAACTGAAGAAAAATTTATGGGTGTCCAAGGGTTTGAAGTTGTTGATTATGAGAGTCTTTTAACTGAAAATACAATATCGGCACTTACAGTTTGTTTGCGCACCAGTTTGTTGAAACAATACTTACAAGAGGTGAAACCACAAGAACATCCAACATGGACTGCCGAAGATTTTCCTACTTGGTTGTGGGTAATTCAGCATTCAAAAATAAAATATTTAAGTGATATAACTTCCGTTTATCGAGTCCGATTAGGTACAATTAGTCATGTTAAAGATGATGTTGAAAGATTGCAGTTTAGCGAGGGAATTTATGATATTGTAGATTATTATTTATCAAATTATTCTAAAGTCAAGAGTGAAAAGAAAATAAGATCACGGTATTATTCAAATATGATTAGCATGTATTTTCTGACACGACGTTGGAATGATATTCATGCATCAGCAAAGATATTTTATGATGCGAGTGATTGGTTCAATCTTTTATGGATTGGAATAACATTACCTTTCATTTATTCACGTTTTATAATCAAAGGAAGCTATCGTGTGAGATCTATGTTGTTTAATTTATTCAATATATATCCAATAAAAAAACAAGTATGAAAATAGTACATATACTCCACGAACTCAAGTTTTCAGGTGCTGAAATAATGTATGTTGATGCGGCACCCGTATTTCAAAAAAAAGGATGCGACCTTATGGTAGTAGCAAGTGCTCCTCAAATAGGAGAGTTTGCTCCCTACTTTGAGCGAGCAGGCTATAAAGTTTTTCATATACCTTTCCCACGTTTAAAGAATTATATTGGTCGTATAAAATATTATCGAAGATTTATAAAGTTTATAAAGAAGGAAAATGTTGATGTAGTTCATATTCATTCACATAGCTCAATGTGGGGTATGGCATTATGTGCGTGGATTTCTGGGAAAAAGTCAGTGAAAACATTTCATGCCATATTTCCTACAAGTTGGTATAGTTACTTTTACCATTGTTTGTTGCGATGGTCAGCTAAGAAAATATTCAAATGTAAATTTCAATCCATTGGGCATTCTGTCCATGATCATGAATTGAAGCTTTATGGGAATAAAACTATTAAAATAAATAACTGGTACGGTAGTAATCGATTTTACCCAGCTCAGAGTGGAGAGAAGGCGCAACTGAGAAAAGAGTTAAATATTCCAGATAATGCATTTGTTCTTATAACTATTGGAGGTTGTGATCATAATAAAAGACATCATGATCTGATTAAAGCTTTACCTCTCTTAATTGATAAAATACCAAATCTTCTTTATCTTCATTTGGGTCGGGGAGAAACTGAAGAAGAAGAGAAAAAGCTTAGTGTTGATTTAGGAGTTGCTGAGTATATTCGTTTTTGTGGAAATCAGCGAGACGTAAGAAAATATCTAATAGCATCAGACATTTATATAATGATAAGTCGTTTCGAAGGACTCTCAATTACTACTATAGAAGCTATGGCTTGTGGTACTCCTTCATTATTATACAATGTGCCTGGATTACGTGATTTTAATAGCGAAGGTGAGAATAGTTTGTTAATAGAGCCCAATTATAAAATATTGGCAGAGAAAACATTTTACCTATATAATCATCCTGAAATAAGAATGAGGATTGCAGGTAATGCAAAAAAAATGGTTGATGAATGGTACAATATGGAGAAAAATGCATCAAAAGTATTTGAACTTTATCTTTAAATCAAAAAGCCTTTAAATCAAGAAAATGGAGTATTCTAGTAAACATTTCGCAAGTTTTATTCTGCCTTTAACTATTTTAATAATGGGTGTCTTTGGTGTAACATCATTTGCAAACCCTAGATTACCCATATTGTCTTATCTGGATAGTACTACTTTAAGCTGGGCAACTTCCTTTTTTATATTAATGATGTTTTCTCTATCATGGAGGTATTTCTATGATAAAGTAAATAAAAAAAACATGATGGTTGTAAACGTTTATTTTTTATGGACCATCATATCTATTATAAGGGGATTATTTGAGGTGCAAGGATATTGGGGATGGAAAGGGTTTATTAGTACTAGTATGGGATTATTATTGATGTTGGTGGTTTATGCTGCCACCAATAAAGTTGTTGTACAATCCCTTCTATCTTTTTATGTAAAATATGGGCTACCCCTATTTTTGATTTTAATCTTTCTTATAAGGGCAGATGCTTATGGATTCTACCTCATGCCTGTGAGCTTTTTATTGTTGTTTTTACCCGCACTAAGTACTAAGCAAAGAATTATTTTATTTTCACTTGCTATTATTGTATTAATAGCCGATTTAGGTGCTCGCAGTAATGTCATAAAATTTGCGATACCATTAATGATTTTATTGATTTATTACTTCAGAGATAAAATGTCTCGTAATATATTAGAAACTTTGCGTCTGATATTAATTGTTACTCCCTTAGTTCTTTTCATATTAGGTGTAACAGGTGTTTTTAATGTATTTAATATGGATGATTATTTGGGCGAACAGCAAGTAACAAAAACTGATGATGAAGGCAAACAATATCAAGAAAACTTGGCAGGAGATACGCGAACATTTATATATGTCGAAGTGCTTTCTTCAGCTATCAATAATGATTATTGGCTTTTTGGACGAACACCTGCAAGAGGCAATGACTCTGTAGCGTTTGGCGATATAAATTTTGAATTAACCAGAAGATATGAAAGATTGAGTAATGAAGTTGGTATTGCCAATGTATTTACTTGGATGGGAGTAATAGGAGTGATGCTTTATTTTCTTATTTTTTTTAGAGCAAGTTATTTGGCAGTACATCGCTCTAACAACATTTATGCAAAAATGATGGGTATATATGTTGCATTTAGGTGGTTTTATTCTTGGATAGAAGATGTGAATAACTTTACGTTGA
>JAQVZQ010000142.1 GCA_028708095.1 Dysgonamonadaceae bacterium | reverse complement strand
CCTCACCTGTAGCATGTATTGCAGCTTGTCTTGGAGAACTTCCCTTATCAAGATGAGAAGTAATATTCTCTAACACTACAATAGCATCATCTACCACCAAACCAATTGCGATAGAAAGTGCCGAAAGGGATATAATGTTGAGCGTATTATTTGTAACCATCAAGTAAAAAAACGATGCAATAAGCGATATTGGTATGGTGAGCAAAATAATAAATGTTGCGCGCCATTTTCCAAGAAAAAAGAGAACTACAAATGCAACTATGATCAATGCTAATCCAATAGTTCGAACCAAACTGCTAATTGAGCTTTCTATCGATTCAGATGTGTCAATTATAACATCTAAATTAATATCTTCAGGTAGCGTTTTTTGAATCTTAAGCATTTCCTTTTTCACTGTTTTTGCAATTTCAACTGTGTTGGCACCTGATTGTTTTTGAATTACAATCATTGCACCTTTTTCACCGTTAACCCAAGATTCTTGAACATTTGTTTCAATTGTATCGTTTACAATGGCTACATCACTTAGATAAACGTTCCTACCACCTTGTGACGACACGACAATATTCCGCATATCATCACTTTCTTTAAATTCACCATCCAAGCGCAATGAGAAAGTCTGACTCCCTACATTCATTGTACCACCTGGGATATTCACATTTTCTTGTTGAATTGCCGCAGCAAGTTGTTCGATAGTTAAGTTATAACTCTCTAACCTTTCGGGAATAGCATTAATTTGAATTTCTCGCTTTGGAGCACCAGCAATGATTACTGTACCTACTCCATCAATTCTTTGTAAAGGATTTGCTACCTGTTCATCTAATATTTTTTCCAGTGCATTTATACTCTCTTTTGCAGTAACAGAGTAAAAAATAACAGGTATCATATCAATGCTAAACTTAAATATGATCGGATTGTCAGCCCCATCTGGTAGTGCTGATTTCACAAGCTCTAACTTATCTCGTATATCACTCGTAGACTCATCAATGTTGCCTCCATACTCAAACTCGAGTGTAATTATAGATATATTATCTTGTGATTTAGAAGTTATTTTCTTTAGCCCTTCTACAGCATTAAGTGCATTTTCCAGAGGTTCGGTTATATTTGTTTCAATGTCGCTGGAGCTTGCACCACCATACGAAGTCATAACAGTCAACTGGTTTGTTTCAATCTCCGGTAGCAAGTCTATTGCTAATCGTGAGTATGCAAAAAGTCCCAACAATACAATAGCTACAAAGACTAAAACTGTAGTGATTGGTTTTTTTACTGCTGATTCATATATTTTCATATTGTGTTTCTATTTATTAATGGTTGTTTTATACCATTTTGATTGAAAGGAGTATTATTGTACAATTTCAACTTCTTGATTATCCGATAATCTTGATGCACCAGCTACAACTATTTCGTCACCAACTTCCACACCCGATATTACTTCGTAATAATTTCCTAAATGTTGTCCTATGGTTATTACTTTTTTATTGGCCTTGCCATCTTTAATTACAAAAACGTGTCTGTCATTACTTCCAGTTTGCTTCATTACTGAAGCATCAGGAACCATAATTCCTTCATTACTACCAAGGTTTATATTTACACGTGCAAACATTCCGGGGCGAATACGTGAATCTGAGTTTGGAATTTTAATTTCAACTGGAAATGTGTGCGATGCTTGATTAATGGTGGGATGTATCAACCATACTTTACCAGTAAACTCTTCGTCTGGATAAACATCTAATCCTACTTGCACTTCCATTCCTTTGTTTAGCTCTGTGTATAAGTTTTCGGATACATTGATAAGTAATTTAACAGGGTTGAAATCTTCAATTTGCAATATATGCATCCCCGCGGGCATATCGCCCGAGTCGTAGTTCCTTTGTGTAACAATACCATTAATTGGGCTAGTTAAAGTTGTGTTTTCAGCTAAGTTGCTAGAAGTACTTTTTGCAACTTCCAATTGCACCTCTAGTTGCTCTATCTGTTGTTTCGATATTCCACCCACCTCATACAACTCTCTGTAGCGTTGTAGATCGCGTTCCAAGTTAGCAATTTGAGTTTGAGATTGAGATAAATTTGTTCTGTCTAAAGTAACCAATGTTTGTCCCTTTCTTACTCTATCGCCTACCTCTACATATATTTTACGAATTCGCGCAGGCATAGCAGGGGATATTTTGTTTACTACATCAGATTGAATAGTTGCAGTGTATTCGCTTGACTGTATTACATCTGTTTTAATAGCTGTTTCTACTTTCACTTTTGGCTTTACAACTTCAGTTGTATCTTCGGTTTTTGCTCCGCATGAAAAAAGCACAGTTGCTCCTAACAGCAAGACTAAATGTGATAATTTTATACTTTTCATAAGTGTATTTATTTTATTTCTTGTTTTATTTCTTGTTTTCTTAAAATATAGGTTGATCCACACCAATAACTTTCTCAAGTTCCGACTTTGCCGATACGTAATCGTATATGGCATTATTATATTGTAATCCTGTATTGGTAACTCCCAATGCTGCTTGATTCACGTCAACAATTGTTCCCATACCTGTTTCGTAACGTTTTAATGCAATCTCATATCCTTTTTCTGCTTGTTCTTTGGCAGACTTCAATGAGTTTACTTGTTCAATACTTTTGGCTATTTGATTTATTTGGTTTTGCAACATCAGTTTAATTTGACGCTCTGCGTCTTCACGTTGCAGTTTTACTTGATCTACAGTTAGTTTTGCTTCTTTAATTTCATTGTGTTTTCTTCCACCATCAAAAATTGGAATTGCCAATGTTATACCAGCAGTAGCGTAGGGGTCCCATCTGTAATCCTTGAAACGAAAGTCGTTGTTCTGACTCATATACTGATAGCTTAAATTAGCAGAAAGGGTAGGGAGATATTGAGAAGTGCGTAATTCGTACACTTTCTTCAATTGTTCTACTTGCAAGTCAATTTGACGCAAATCGCTGTTGTTGACAAGAGATAGGTCAACATCTAATAACTCTGCATACATATTGTCTTCGTAATTATCCAACGAACCCTCAATGCCCAACGGAACTTCTAGGTTGAGTCCCATCAAAGCTTTCAATCGTAATATGGCAAGTTGAACTGCATTTTTTGTTTGCAGCATCTCTGGTATTATGTTTTGCAATCTTACACTTGCTGTAATTAGGTCATACTCTGCCACTAAACCTTGATCAAATTTATGTTGAATGTCTAGGAGCACTTCTGACTCTGTATCGAAAGTTTTTTTGTAAACACGGTATGAATCTTGTGCAAGCAATACACCATAAAAAGCTTGTTTCACTTGATTGGCTAACTCTATTTTAGAAGAGCGTGATTTCTCTACTGCTAACTCTATATCCACACTAGTTAATTCAATGTTTTTCCAAAGCGATGGAACAATAATAGGCAGACTCACAATTGCACCTGCTGTCCACATATTGGAACGTCCAAATTGAATTCCTTCTGCTTCTTCTGGTTCATCTTCAGGGTCTGGAGCAGGTCCAGCCAAAACCCTACCTAACACATCCACTATTTTCAACTCTTCTGGAGTAAACTGAGTAGGATCAATATCAGTTCCCATCATACTACCAAAACCCCCATCTAAATACATAGTTTGTTTCTTAATGGTACGTGTATATTGACCAACAAGGTCAATTTGTGGGAAAAGAGCTGCTTGCGTACTTTTTCGAGTATATTTCTTTTTCTCAATTTCCATGTCAGCCACTTTAATTGTAGGGCTTTCGTCCATAGCAATAGAAAGTGCTGTTTCAATATCTACAATTAAACTGTCGCCTACTCCTATGTTTTGAGTTTCTACAGTGTCAGGTCCTACACTATATGGTTGCTGAGCGTAGATATTTGCTGAAAACAATAACAATCCTATCGATAAGGATATTATTCGTACTGTTTTGTTTAGCTTTACTTTCATCATCATTCTGTCTTGTTTTATATTTTTTATACGTTTATATCTGAGTAATATTTAGTAAGAAATGTATCAACAATTTCTATGCCATTTGCAGTAGAAATACCACGAATGAAGTTTATCATGGTTGTAAAAAACAAATCCCAATTAGAAAAAGTTTTATTTGTCAAACGCGATGCATCGATAAATGTGCGATTACTGTCTTGTAGCAGAAATGAAACCACCTCTATATTCAAATCCTTTCTAATTACCCCTTGAGCCATTCCTTCCTCCAAAAACTGTTTAATGAAAATGATTCCTCGATTTTGTTGGTCAATCATTTCTTGTTTTGCTTTTGGATAGTATTTCTTCACGTCATCGATAAATCTGATATTGAAGAAATCAAACTCTTTATGCATTTCTATTGTTCTGAGGAACACATGAACAACTGTTTGCTCATTTTTAGATAAATCTTTCACATACTCTATTTGCATGAACTCCAAATGGCGTATGTATTGCAATAGCAGATCTTCTTTGTCTTTAAAATTCTGATAAATTGTTCGTTTTGAGATTCCTAGTTTGGAGGCAATCTCATCCATTGATATCCTTTTTATGCCATGTTTCACAAAAAGTTCACCAGCTTGATCAATTATTCTATCTTTTAAATCCATGCTTTATTTTTTAGTAAGCCACAAAGGTAACAATTAAAAACTCATAACACACAAATAGTTTCCTTGGTATTAACAATCTTTAGAATTACAACCTCCTTTAGAGTAAAGTCTGAATTTTACAATACTTAGTAGTTGTAGTAGATTGATATATAATAAATTGTGTTGATATTCAAATATTTGACTATATTGAAAATTAATTGCCAAAATAAAAATTGCAATTCTTCTTGTTTTTATTCAAATCAAAACAAACAGTTTCATAATGTAGTAGGGGCTTAAGAATGAGTTGTTAAAAACAACGATTCATTAAATAAATGCAGCCATATAGTGAAATAAAACAAAAATGACTTTTTAGCTGTTTATTGAATAAAGCAATTATCAATTTAGAGTTTTTTATCTAAGTAGACCACAAAAGAATAAAAACATCAATATTGATTTAAAGAATATCGTTCAAGAACGTATGTATTAATAAAACTTCTTCCGAATACTTATATAAAATTGAAGTTAAATCACTACTTTTGTTTATGACTTTGAGACTTTTCGTATTGAAATGGTGATTATTATCAACAGAAATATAATGGTAGAGTTTACACCGAAAAGCCTATTTCCTGACTTTTTATCCCTAAATCCTCTGGAGAGGACTTTGGCAGGTTTTTAGTGTGGCTCATAGTTTAGTATAGAACAAAATAACTATGTGTATGTTGAGCTCAAAGTAATAGAATTAAACCAATTTTTCTTTTGTGAAATACCTGTGTAAACTTGAAGATTTTATTTAGAAGAATTTACTTCTATATTTTTTTATTAAATGATTGACCAATGAAATATTTTGAATATGTTACATGTATCCTTTTGATATTGCTCTCTATAGTGTTAATGAGTAGCAAGGTGCAAAACTTAGAAAATGAAAATCAAAAACCAGAACATCAAGAAAATGAGAATATCTTATTTTCATTTGGAGTAATTGCTGATTGCCAGTATAAAGGGGAGGGAGATACCAATGCACGAAAATACTCACAGTCTAGCACAAAGTTAAAGGAAGCTGTTGAGCATTTTAATTCTAAAGATTTATCCTTTACAATGCATTTAGGTGATTTTATAGATACTGATTGGGATAACTTTGATGTTGTAGGTCCTATTTACAATGAGCTGAAATCTACTCACTATCATCTTTTGGGCAACCATGATTTTTCAGTACCTAATGAGAAGAAATCAGAGGTGTATAAAAAGCTAAATATGCCTTCTGAGTATTACGACTTTACTGTTAAGGACTGGCGATTTATTGTATTAAACGGTAATGATATTAGCTTTTATGCATATCCCGAAGGTTCTGAAAAGTATAATTTTGCTGCAACATATTATGAACAAAATGAATTGACCTCTCCAAAATACAATGGAGGAATAGGAGAAACTCAGAAGGAATGGCTTAAAGGAGTATTAGAAGAAGCTTCGAAATTGAATGAAAAGGTGCTAATATTCAATCATTTCCCTATCTATCCTGCAGGTAGCCATAATCTTTGGAATGATACAGAGATAATTCAGATAATAGAGTCCTATCCCTGTGTAAAAGCTTATATGAACGGACACAATCATGCGGGCAACTATGGGATAATAAATAAAAGGCATTATCTTACTTTTAAATCAATGGTTGATACGGAGCAAAACTCTTATGCCATTGTTGAAGTATATCAAAATCGTCTTGAAGTTAAAGGATATGGTAGAGAGAAAGACAGACTACTCCCATTGTTTGAATAATAAAAAATCAAGCAAGAAGTTGTTGCACAAATAAATACAATTTACTATGATATGTTTCCCAAACGCAAAAATTAATTTAGGCCTCAATATCGTTTCCAAACGTGAGGATGGTTATCATAACATTGAAACTATTTTCTATCCAATTGCATTAAAGGATGCACTCGAAGTTATACCTTCAAAAGACAGAAAAGCGTATCGATTATTTCAGACTGGACTTGATATTCAGTCCAAACCAGAGGATAACCTTGTGGTTAAAGCTTTGAATTTGCTTGCAAAAGAAAAACACCTTCCGAATATTGATATTCATTTATTAAAAACGATACCTTATGGTGCGGGTTTGGGTGGTGGCTCATCAAATGGAGCTTTTATGCTGAATCTTTTAAACCAAACTTTCGCATTGGGCTATAATGAAGAAGAGCTTCATCAGTTTGCAGTGAAGCTAGGTGCCGATTGTCCATTCTTTTTGAAAAATAATCCTGCTTTTGCTACTGGAATAGGCGATGAACTTGAAGAGCTTAATCTGTCTCTTGAAGACTATTTTATAGTACTCGTCAAACCAGATATATTTATTTCAACCCAAGAAGCATATAATCAAATTGTTCCAAAACAACCTGAAATATCACTCAAAGAAATAGTAAATATGCCAATAGAGCAATGGCATATGCATCTACATAATGACTTTGAAACTCCTATATTTAAAAATCATTCTGAAATCGATAAAATCAAGCAAGCTCTTTATGATAAAGGAGCAGTATATGCTTCAATGACAGGTTCAGGACCATCAATATATGGTTTGTTCAAAGAAAAACCTACTGTCTCTTTCCCCAATTGCTATGTATGGAAAAATTACGAGCAATCTCTTTAATAAAACTCTAAAAATTATTTATATGTTTAGTAAATTCAAACTGTTAATGGCACTTCTTGTTTGTGCCAGTGGACTTTTTGCTCAATCAAAAGTAACATTAGAAAATGTTAGGGCATTTGAGCCCATAGTTTTGTATAAACCTATTTTATTGGACAGCATCAACTTAAAAGACGAAAAGTTCTCAGAAAAACTCTTGCTTTCGAGTTCTATTTCAATCCCCAAGCATGATCGATTTACAAGTGAGTTAAAGGCTGACAGTGCGGGGTTCTTTCATATAAATAAAACAGATTCAGAATATGCATTTCATTTGTTGTCGTTTTATCTAAGAGGTGATAATTATGGCAAAGCTAAACTTACTGTTACATCTCCCAATATTTTAGAAGTATATGTTAATGGTGAAAAGAAGGCTACAAAGAGCGACTCCACTGATAGTATATCAAATGCAGGATCGGCAGAAGCCACATTAAATGGAACATTGAATAATGCGCGTGTAGTTGTTAAACTATTGGCTAATAATACTGCGGCTTTTGATGCAACCGCTGTGAAAATTGAAGTTAAACCAAATGAAGAAGATTCTTTGTTGAATATTTATATGACAGATATTCCTTCACGAAACATTGATATCAAAGATATATTGGAAGGAAAGCGTGTTTCATCTTCAACAATATCACCAAGTGGAAGGTATGTATTGATTTCTTTGAACGAAACTTTGCCTGGAGGCAAGTCTAATGGGTATGTGGAGGTATATGACATTAAGCAACAACGCACCCTTATGAGTGAATCTAAAAATCGCACTCAACTTAAATGGATGCCCATGTCTGATAAGTTGTCATATGTATCCGACACGGAGAATGGACGAACCATGTTCAAACTTGATCCACTTACGATGGAATCGGCCATTATGGCTGAAGATTTACCTATAGAAAACTTTGTGATTGCTCCTAATGAGCAATCGATGTTTTATTCAACTAAAGAAACAATGGATGTGAAGTCTCCTGCCAATTTAAAACGTTTGTTAGCTCCTGACGACCGTCAACCCACATATCGCGACAGGTATTTTATCTATCAATACTCGTTTGATACAGGGTTATCACAGCAAATAACATTTGGACAACAAACTGCAAGCCTAAACAGTGTTTCCTTTGATGGCAAACAATTACTTTTTTCAACATACGAAGAAGATTTGACTGAACGCCCGTTTAGAAAAAGCTCTATGTTTATGTTGAGTCTCGAAACAATGAAAATTGATACATTGTGGAAAGATGAAAGATTTGTTTCTTCTGCACAGTTTTCGCCTGACAACACACAAATCCTTATTAGTGGGTCACCTGAAGCTTTCAATGGAATTGGACTTAATGTAAAAGAAGGGCAAATTGCCAATAGTTATGATAGTCAAGCGTATTTAATGGATGTTGCGACTAAGAGAATTGATCCAATAACAAAGAGCTTTGATCCGTCCATTGATTCTCAACAGTGGAGTAGGGCAGACAATCAAATTTACTTTCGTGTGCAAGACCGAGACAGAGAAAATGTATATAGATACAATCCCAAGAATCGTAAGTTCTCTAAACTCAATTTGAATGAAGATGTTGTTCGTTCTTTCGATTTAGCTAGCAATTCTGAATGGGCTTCATATACTGGCGTTAGTGTATCAAACTCGAACAAAAGTTATGTAGTGAATCTTAAAAATGAGAAATCAACATTAATCTCTGATCCCTATAGCGAACGTCTTTCAGAACTCACATTGGGCGAAGTGAAAGATTGGAACTTTAAATCATCTTTTGGTGACAATATTGATGGACGCTATTATCTACCTCCCAATTTTGATCCTAATAAGAAATATCCACTTATAGTATATTATTATGGTGGCACTAGCCCAACGCAACGTGTTTTTGAGAGCACTTATCCGCTGCATGTATATGCTGCACAAGGTTACATTGTTTACACCCTTCAACCAAGCGGTACTACTGGTTATGGACAAGAGTTTTCGGCACGTCATGTAAATGCTTGGGGCATACAAACCGCCGATGAGATAATAGAAGGCACTAAGGCTTTTGTTGCCAATCATTCTTTTGTAGATGGTGAACACATTGGTTGTATTGGTGCATCGTATGGTGGATTT
>JAQVZQ010000141.1 GCA_028708095.1 Dysgonamonadaceae bacterium | reverse complement strand
TCAAATTGTCATGTTACAATAGTAATAATTGAGTTGCGGTAATCAGATTGTCAACTTACAATTCCACATATAGAAACAAATTGATCGAATTACCAACTGTTTATTAACAGTCATTGGCTAAACTAAGCGTATTGTTAATTGTTTCTTCTTTTTGAGGTAATGCGGTCTTTATGTTGCAAAGTAGCATAATGTCACAATATTGCCAAAAAATGCCAATTTCGCTTACATTTTGTCAACTTTTGACACCAAAAATCAAATTGCACCGTTACAATCTCAATAACTGAGTTGCCAATATTAGAATTGTCATGTTACAATCTCAATAACTGAGTTGCTGATATTAGGATTGTCATGTTACAATCTCAATAACTGAGTTGCTGATATTAGAATTGTCATGTTACAATCTCAATAACTGAGTTGCTGATATTAGGATTGTCATGTTAGAATCAGAATAATTGAGTGCGCCAGTGTCCTAGGAAAGAGGGAGCTCCTGCCCCGTTATTTGTACTATCCCTCGTTTGCACCACTGTAACGCAAATGAGATCTGACACATAATTTAATCCCTACAATAAATAATGTCAGAACCATGATTGAAGGATGAATTAATTGGCATTATTTCTATACATGTGTATTCAATCTTAATAAGGTTAAGGTAGTGGTAGCAATTGGCTATTACTTAGGTTGAAAAACAAATAAGGTTTTGAAAAACAACCTCGAAGCTGGAAGCTCCGATTACATTGTTTGATTTTCCATCTATTAAAGATTTATCAATCGGCCTGAATACATGATTGAATCCATGTAGGATTCTAACTACTATCATTCACATTCCCCGAATTTCATACGGGCCTATTCACGTTTGACTCTTTTAGGGTCGATAATGCGTAATGCCGTTTGCAAAGGTTTTGCAACACACAAAGCAAGTGTATAACAATTAGACGGTGAGAAATACTTATTACACCTAACCACAAAGTGGTTAAATGTGAATAGCCATGGGTGGAAGCCATGGAGAACTATCAAGGAGCACAACAGAACCCTAAAATGGGTTCAATGCATTCTAGGTTTTTAAGGTTGAAATTGAAATACAAATGAGGGTTTTTAAAAATATTCTCGAAACTGGAAGCTTCGATTACACTTTGTCCATTGTCAAATTGTCATTCATTGTTCACTTATTCATTGTTCACTTATCCCTTACTACTTTTCTCAAGTAATATTATTGTTGAACCATGATTTTTACTTACTGAAATAGGTGAAAAATCATCTAACGTTTTCTCGAAAAGTATTTACTTAATCAGATTAAAAAAAATCAACATTTTTGCAAGCAAACTTGCAAAAATGTTGATCTAATTAATTTTATTGTAAATAAATAAGTAACGGTTATTGTGTACTATACATTGCTTAGACACAAAAAAACACACACAGTTTTATTTATATTTAAGTCGGTTTAATTTACAGGTGGACCGACCGTATGAAAAGTTGATAATGTGCAGATAAACAGAGTGCTGGCATTATGTTGAAAAGCTCAACAGAGGGAGAGGTATGTTTTGATGTCAAAATTTGAAGTAAAATCTTACGTTTTTTGTAGTTTGTCAGCGGACTATCGCAAATATTCATCAGTTTATAATGCATTTAATGAAAATCAAGGAAGAATCCTGACAAAATCAAACGAAGAGAACACCTGAAATGTTTTTAAACATGCAAAACAATTTGCTTGCGGATTTTAGGTATGACATAATGTGACTCTTAATAACTAGAACTAGAACTATAAGTACTTAATTTAATTAAAATGATATATTATCGTTTTATGTATTATAGAGAGAAAATAAACATTCATAATAAAAACCGAACTTTTATTCAGAATACAAAGTAAACACATTAATAGATATTTTCAAACTCTTTTTGCGAAAATACTCTCTCGAATAACGATGATGTTTATATAAAACATCTTTAAGTAATTGAAAAAAATAATTTTTTTCAATCATTATTCAATGTTATTAAGTTAAGCCTTTTTATAATGTAATAATGCTGTTTCCCGCCGAGATTACTTTTTTGTTGTTTGCATTTAAAGCCTGTAAGGCTGGCATAATTCAGCCCAAGGTGAAGCCTTGGGAAATGTGATTAGTTATGTGCACAGAGGCCTGTAAGGCTGGCATAAATTTACTCCCCCTCGTTTCCGAACTGCCTGTCCCGTCAGCATTGCGGGAAGGGGTACATGGTTTGGCGTTTTTAACGCAACAATAAATTGTAAAAACTACATTTTTTTAAAATTTATAATGCAGATTTATTGTTATAAACAATTGACCATTAGCCCCTCCTTGCAAACGAGGGGCAGGCTGAGGTTTATACCACCGTATTACAAAGGTGTCATCCTTGGCGGGATTTCTTCGCTGGCGCAAGTCCAATGTCATTAAGTTAAGCCTTTTTATAATGTTTTTCTGCTGTTTCCCGCCGAGATTACTTTTGCTGTTTGCATTTAAAGCCTCGTGGGGCTGGCATAATTCAGCCCAAGGTGAAGCCTTGGGTATTGTGATTAGTTATGTGCACAGTCTCTAACTGATACCCAGCCTCTTGCAGCCTGGGCTGAATTATATCTGGCTTCCAGCCCTAATCCATATCTCATATTACATACCACACTGTTAGTCATGTAAGTCTAAAATGTTTCGCTTTGTATAACAGCTTATATCTTTTTTTGCAAACAGCAATAGACATCTTATTTCTCTGCAAACAATTCGCAATTTAATACAATTCTATTCATGTATTACTCAAAACATATAATATTATTTATGATGCTATCATAATAGAACCATAAATAAAACTTTTTGTGCATTCTTTTTTGTATTTTGCATTTTATAAAAAAAAACATGATGAAAACCGCTATCATTTTAGGTGCAACTGGCTTGACTGGTTCACATCTTTTGGAATTACTGTTAGAAGATTCAGATTATAAACGTGTAAAAGTATTTACACGCAATAAGTTGACAATCTCTCACCCAAAAATAGAAGAACATGTGATTGACCTTTTAAAGTTATCGGATTATTCTGAACAATTCAATGCTGATGTTGTGTTTTGTTGCGTGGGTACTACCAAAGCAAAAACTCCAAACAAAGAGCTTTATCGTGCTATTGATTACGGCATTCCTGTAGAAGCCGCAAAACTCTGTAAGCAAAACTCCATCAAACAGTTCATAGTTGTATCTGCATTAGGAGCCAAAGCGGAGAGTAAGGTCTTCTACAACCGATTAAAAGGAGAGATGGAGCGTGATGTGCTTGCCCAGAAAATTGAACACACTCATTTGATGCAACCCTCACTTATAGTAGGCGATAGAAAAGAGAAAAGAACTGGAGAAGATTTTTCCAAACACCTCATGACAGTCTTTGGCTTTTTGATTCCCGCTCGTTACAAAATGATTCAGGCAAAAACAATAGCTAAAGCAATGGTACAACTAGCTCGCAAGCCAAGTAAAGAGCAAGTAATTCCTTCAGATAAAATCAGATTAATAGCAACAGAATATGAATAGAGAACTTACTACCACCGACAAACATTATTTGGCATTATGCATCGACCTTGCCGAAGAAGCATTGAATGCTGGTGACAAACCTTTCGGTTTTATACTAATAGATAACGATGGCAAAATTTTAGCACAAGCCCGCAATAAAGTCAATACACTTCACGCCCTATCTCATCCTGAATATGAATTAACTGCATGGGCTTTAAAGCATCTCACGAAAGAAGAACGTCAAACCAGTACAATGTACACCAGTGGCGAGCACTGCCCAATGTGTGCAGGTGCTCATGGCATGGCTGAAATTGGTACGGTAGTATATGCCGCATCGGGTAGGCAATATACTGAGTGGCTTAAAGAATTTAACATTAAAATTCCTCTCATCAATCTGCTGCCAATAGAAAAGGTGATTAAAGTTATTACGGTAAGAGGTCCTGCGAAAGGAGAATTGTTAGAGAGGATAAAAGAGTTGCATAAAAAGTCACATTCTTAAAAAATGGTTTTTGCATTATGATGTTCAGCAACATTTTTAACCGATAAAAAGTAAATACCACTGCTTTATCAACAAGATAAAGACCAACATATCATAAAGATAAGCTTAGACATCGTGCAAAAGTGCGAAATGTTAACAAGATACACTTTCGCATCGTGCGAAAGTACAAAAAGTTCACTGGTTGCGCTTTCGCATTGTGCGAAAGTACAAAAAGTTTACTAGTTGCGCTTTCGCATTGTGCGAAAGTACAAAAAGTTTGCTGGTTACGCTTTCGCATTGTGCGAAAGTGCAAAAAGTTTGCTGGTTGCGCTTTCGCATCATGCGACTGCAAAAACATTTAACAGAATGCACTATTTGCGTTCGATGCCTCGCAACTGTGAACTTGAAGAGAGAGAGTTTACGAGCCGTTCTAAAGACAATTACAAAAGGTTATGCATATCCACTAACTAAACGACATTGATTCGTAATTTATCATTTATTTTTCAGGATGTTTGCTGCTGTCTCTGTATTCTACAGCGATTTTATTGAATATTATGCAGACTCTTTGCTGAGTAAATGTTATCTTATCCATAATCTTTAATAGTATTTATTGTAAGAATTTAATTGTTTTTGCTTACAAGGCAAACGCAAAATGAGGATTTGATTACGTAAAAGCAGGAGTGGTTATTCACTTTAATTCGTTTACTTTGTATATATTCACCTTGTTTCATGATTACTGTGTAGATTTGCTCAAATCTATAAGGTGATTACATTTTTTTTGAAATAAATTACAAATAAAAGATCATTCAAAAACTAATTAAAACAATATGTATCTACGAAGCCTGACTTTGTGCATTTTTACAACCTTTGTTTTTTATGGAGGCAGCTATAAAAACAGCACCGAAAATCTCGCACCCCAAGATAAAAAAAGCAAGGAGGTATTGGTTGAAGAAGGCTGGCATTATAGAAAAACAAACGGTGTTAGAGAAAAGTTCTTCCCTATTTGTGCATGGCATGTTCCTGGTTATAATCCTGAAAATAATAAATATGATCCAACCGATCGTACTGATGCTGATATATTCAAGACACAAGCACGTAACTTAAATATGGTTTTCACACATCACCCTGTACAAAGAGATTTTTTATCAGAAAATGATAAGATACTTATCGCTTCAATGCCCTACCAGTTTACTTGGTTATATATGAGTAAGCTACCAAGTGCTTCCAAAGGTAAAGAAAGGGGATATTATAGAAATCAATATTTAAAAAAGGCTGTAAATGACGAGAAGTTTATAAAAGAACTTGACAATGCAATAAAGAAACATATTAATAATGATTTCCCAAATGCTGTACGTGCTTATGCACCGTTTGATGAAGTAGCTCAACACTTTCACATTGATGATTACTACATACCATATGTTTATGGAGATAAAGTGTGTGAAAGATTAAAAAAGTTTGATCCAAATGCCATTATTTTTGTAGATTTAGCTGGTAATGGCAAAGGGAGCTCATTCTTTTTCGAAAAAAGGTATCTTGAAAAGCATGCTACAATGCCAGTAGATCCTCCTTACGATGCAGTAAGTGATTCAGCAAAAGCATATGCAATGTGGGCAAAGGATAAGGAAAATGGTCAACCTTTAAAGGTGTTTTATGAGGGGTATGATGGAAGACAAAGATATGAATTTAAGTCCGACAGTTACACCGCCACACCTTATACAACTGAAGAGCTGAGGTCTTTCCACTATGAAAATATAAAAGCATATGCTGAAGCATACAAGGGAAATGGGAATGCCTTTGGCATCAACGCTTTTAGAGACTTTTACGCTGATCCCATATTAGCTGGCATTTCAGTGGATGCTATAAGAGCAGGTCTGGGAGATCCAACAATTCCTATTTGGCTCTATTTTGATGGAAATGGTTATGCAAAGTCATCTGATATGTCAACTCAAGTATATGTACAACATATTAAATGCCAAATGTATACTTCCATTATTCATGGTGCAACTGGGGTTTTCTTTTGGAATGATAGGAGTAAAACACCAGAGATATGGAATGCTTTGCAACCAATACTGAATGAGATGCAGGAACATATAGAAATCTTTAAATTAAAAACGCTGGAGAAAAAAAGCAATGATCATATGCATTTTATTATTAAAAAAAATGCAAAAGGGCAGAAATACATTATTGCATCTAATACAAGTAGAACTGATGCAGTAAAACTTATATTTCCGAATATAAAAAAAGAAAGTTTGGATCCATTAGAAGTATACATATCACCAATTTAATAGAGTTAATTTAAAAAACAGAGGTCTATAAATTTAATTAAAAAATTTACTTATATGCATTTACGAAAATTTTCCGTTTACTATTTATTTTTCATTATCTTCGCTTTCATAGGCTGCAAATCAGAACCTAAATTAAGTGTTAAAGAGAATATTGATGGTTGGTATTTAAAAGAAACAAGTAGTGGAGATCACGAAAAGTTTTTTGCAATTGGTGCATGGAATGTTCCTGGACACCAAGATGAAATAGCTGAACCTAATGTTAAAACTAGGGAGGAGTTTTACAAAAGACAGACAAGTAATGTGAATATCGTTCTCATGCACATGCAGAATTGGGAAGACTATATGCATGAACAAAATAAAATACTTATGAGTATAAAACCCTCACTATTTTTAATGGATTATTTAGGTAATATGCCATCATTGTCTGATAAGGGCACTGAAAAAGGGTATTACCAGAGTCAATATTTAAAAAACATTCAAAATGATGAAGAACTACTTCAAGAGTTTGATAAAGCACTTGACAAGCATGTCAATAGTGACTTTAAAAATGTTGAGCGTGCCTATTTACCAATCGATGAAGTTGGTTTAGGTTTAGCAGGTAGTCATTGGTTTATACCACCATTAGTTGGTGATTTAATCTATGAAAAATTAAAAACATTTGACCCAAACACCATTGTTTTTGTTGATTTAGCAGGTCATGGTAAAGGAAGCTCTTTTTTCTTTGAACAAAGATACTTAAAAGATCATTCTTCAATGCCAACAGACCCCCCATATGAAGCTGTAAGTGAATCAGCTCAAGATTATGCAAAAAATGCAATTTCAGAAGGAAAAGGATTACCCTTAATCGTATTTAATGAAGGATATGATGGAGTGCCAGGTTATCAGTTTAAAGACAACAAGTATTCTTACAGATCTTACACACTCGAAGAGTTGAAATCATTCCATTACGAAAATATAAAGTTGTATGCAGAGGCTTATAAGGGAAATGGAAATGTATTTGGACTGAATGCTTTTAGAGACTTTTATGCACATCCAGTATTAGCAGGTGTAACAGTTGACGCAATAAGAGCAGGGTTAGGAGATCCATCAATTCCTATATGGCTCTTTTTTGATGGAAATGGCTATGCTAAACCAAAGGAAATGCCAGCTGAGGATTATGTAAATGAAGTGAAATGTCAGATGTTTACTTCCATTATTCATGGTGCAACTGGAGTTTTCTTTTGGAACACTCGAACAAAAGAATATGATGTTTGGGATGCTTTACAACCAGTTTTAGAAGAGATAAGGGACAACTTGAATCTTATAAAACTCGATACTGTAGAAAAGATTATTGATGATAATTTGCATATCGTTATTAAAAAAGACGATAAGAATCAGAAATATATCATTGCATCAAATACAAGCAAAACTGATTTAATACCTCTTAAAATAGAAAATGTAGAAAAAGAAAGTTTAAACCCATTGGAAGTATATATTTCCCCCATTAATTAAAACCCCTTTTATTTAAATAACAAGTATAGAATTAAAAAAAATGAAGAAGATTACACTGTTTAGTGCTATAGCAACAGCTATTATTTTAGCAACTTTGTTGAATTGTACAACAAGTGAACGAATACACATTTACAGTAATGAAAATAATGATTTATACGAATTGTTAGTTTCAAATAAAAAAAACTGTATTAGATACGATAAAATAGAAACAGCACTTGAGAAAGCCAAAGAAAATGAAACTTTACTTATACTAGCTAGAAACTACCCCGAAGAGAAAACAATACTTCCTGAAAACTTCTTCAATGTTGTTGAAGAGAAACAATTAAAAGTATATGTAGAATTCCCTGATCGTCTGAAAACAGGAGAAACTGGAAAAATTCAAGGAACTAAAAAAGAAAGATTAATTGTAACATCCGACTTTTTTGGAAGTGACCTTCCACCAATGAGTGTTATGGATGCAGGTTTATATTCATACCTAACTATTGATACTGCTTTAGATGATACAACAAAAAATGAGATAAATAATACTACGGATCAATATCAAAGCCACTTAAGAGGAGCTAATGTTGCTGGATTTAAAAATGCAGTTTATGGTTTAGATAATACACCCAATGTTCCAATACTGTTTGAAGATAATAACATACTAGTATCAACAACAAAATTGAGTGATTTTAAAAAAGGTCGTTATTCTCCTTATACAACTTGCCAAAATATTGTGAGTGGTATTCTTTCTTATCTATCTATCGATATAGATAAAGATAAAATAGAGTGGGATGCAATAGTAAAACCCACTTATAACTCAAGCGATAAGCTTTCAGCCGATGCATATCAATCTGCAGTAAAAAGAGGCACTGACTGGTATATTAACTCAAAGTTTTTATTTCATCCTGACTGGAAAGAAAAATACAGCACTGATGATGTATTAACACCTGGAGGTCCTCCAGTTGACCCTTCATTGCCTTCAGGAGACGGCTCATTGGGCGTTATGGAGGGACATTACTCATTTATAAACCCTGATGGAAGTCAACCATATAGATACTGGCTTAGAGCTGACTGTGTTGCAGAAACAGCAATGACTTTTGCAGTAGCAAATAATATTGAAGAAAATTCAAAATATATAGAAATATCAACTAATTTAATGGACTTCCTTTTAAATTCTGATGTTTTTAAAACAGAAGAAAGTAAAGACCCAGCTAAATCATCATATGGTTTAATAGGTTGGGCTGATACACACAAGGCAGTATATTACGGAGATGATAATGCACGGGTTTTAATAGGTGCAATATTAGCAGCACAAACATTAGGTAATGATAAATGGAACAAACAAATAGCAGAGCTAATTTTAGCTAACTTTCGCACATCAAATAAAAAAGGCTTTAGAAGCGGTGCCCTAAGAGGACATTATATTGAAGATAAAACTTGGCCTGTATTAATGGATATGGACTTTGAAAACATTGCTCCACATTATGAATCATGGTTGTGGGCAACTTATATTTGGCTTTATGACAAAACTGGTTACAAACCTTTGCTTGATAAAGCAAAAAGGGCACTGGAGATTAGTATGACCAATTATCCAGACAACTGGAAATGGACTAATGGTCTTCAGCAAGAACGCGCTCGAATGATACTGCC